>CALQKQ020000238.1 GCA_943331195.2 Akkermansia muciniphila
ACGTGGCACGCGCGGGAGTATGGATTGGTGGCGGCGAATCCGTTTGGGTTGCACGATTTTCAAAAGAAACCGAAAGGGGCGGGCGACTATGTGCTCCAGCCGGGGGCGCCGCTGACGCTGCGGTATCGCTGGCTCTTTCACCGCGGCGATGCGGCGGGGGCGCGATTGGGGGAGCGCTGGGCGGCGTGGGCGGCGGGGCGCTGAGGGGAAGTGGCTTGGAAAAGAGGTTTCGCTGGGGGCTGGGCAGTGCTTGCTTGGGGTTTTTTCTTACCGATGCCAGCCAGCCATTCCTTCCGCCGCCAGATTCCTTCGACGCAGGAGGATTCGTCTGTGACTTTGGTGCCTTCGGGGCCAAGCTGGCGGCGCTTTGGCTGGGGCGCGTTGGTGGCGACGGCGATTTTGGGCTTGTGCTGGCATGTGGCTAGTCTGCTGATGGCGCAGACCAATCAAACGCTGGGGCCGCAGATGGATGCGCAGGGCAAGGTGGTGCGAGGCGACCAGGACCAGAAGCACAATGTGAACCAGGCGCTGTTGGCGCGGGATTTTCGGGAGCCGCGGCCGGATTTGGGGACGATGGAGAATGTGTTGCGGTGGTTGCCGCACCGCACGGATGGAGTGGTGGCGCCGCTGTGGCCGTGGGTGGCGGCGCGGCTGAGCTCGCCCAGCCAGCCGTATCGGGAAACCGAGGTCGTGCCGCAGGATGAGGTGCTTTTCGCCAAGGGGAAGTGGGCCAATGTGGGGGTGGTGATGGCCTTTTTGGGGGCGTTGGGGCTGGTGATGGCGCGGTCCTTTCGGCCGGCGGCGACGGCGGCGGTGCTGCTCTTGGGTGGCTTGGGGGCGCTCGTGCCGCGGGCGGTTTATTTTCAACCGGAGCCGCTCTATTATGTGTTTTTCTTCCTGACGTGGGTGTGCGCGGTGAAACTTTTGTTCAAGAATGACATCTGGATGCATGCGGTGTTGGGCTTGCTCGGGGGGCTGGCGTATTTGGCGAAGACCTCGGTGGAGCCGCTGTTGCTGGGGTGGCTGGCGGTTTCGGGGCTGCGCTTTGTGCGGGAAGGGCTGCGCCGCGGCGATCCGATGGAAGAGCGGGCTTGGAATGGTCGGCAACACTTTATTGGGCTGATCGTGTTCGCGTTTGCGTGGCTGGCGGTGGTCGCTCCGCGCTATGTGGCTGCGGAGGAGCGCTGGGGAGACGCGCGTTTTTCCTATCCCTCGGCTTGGATGTGGATGGACGACTTTCAGGAGGGATTTAACTGGATGGGGAAGCATCCCAACCGGGCGGCCTTGGAGGCCATTCCCCCGGAGGAGCGGCCTTCGGCGGCGCGCTATTTGAAGACGCATACGGTGGCGCAAGCCCAGGAGCGACTCCTCCAAGGGACGAGCGAGAAGGTGGGGCACTTTTTGGCTCCCAAGCCGGTGAAGCCGAAAAAGGACGGTAGTTTTGGGGGGTGGAAGGTGATTTTGGAGCAGCGCGGGCGGTATTTGGGGGGGCTGGGGGTGGTCGCGCTGGGCGCGGCGCTGTTGGTGTGGAGCCGCCGCCGCGCGGTGGATCGGGTGGGCTTGGAGCTGCCCTCGGGGAGCTGGGCGGTGGTGCTGTTTACGGGGGGCAGCGCGCTGGGCTACGGGTTGCTTTATGGCTGGTATGATCCGATCGGGCGGGGGGACCGCTTCATGCTTTCCCTGTACTTGCCGCTGGTGTTTTGCCTGGTGTGGGCCTCGGAGCGGCTCATGGATTTGGCGCTGCGGCGGCGGGCACCGCGCTGGACGGCTTGGGTGTACCAAAGCGCCCTGTGGGCGGTGAACGCGGCGGTGCTGTGGCGCGTGGTGGAAGTGTTGCGGCTTCCGGTGTTTGCGCCGGGGACGCTGTGAAGGGCGGCGGGCCTTTTTAAGCGGCGGCGGCTTGGGCGAAATCGCTCATGGTTCGCAAGATCAGAGCGATGGAGCAGGCTCCGGCGTCGGGGTGGCCGATGGAGGCTTCGCCGAGGGTTTTGGCGCGGCCTAAGGTGGCGATCATGGCTTTGGAGGCATCGCGGCCGTCTTCGGCGGCCTGGGCGACGGCGAGGAGGGCGTCGCCGAGGGGGAGGGAGGCGACGGCGGCGGCCTGGAGGGCGGCGGGATGGAGGGCATCGACCATGGTTTTGTCGCCGGGCTTGGCTTTGCCGCGGGCGACGACTCCGTCGAGGGCGCCCTGGAGGAGGGCGGCGAGGGCGGGGGCGTCGAGGGCGGGGGCGGCGGCGATGGCCTTGCCGCCGTCGCGGAAGACGGTGCCGAAGATGGCGCCGCTGGCACCGCCCATGGAGGTGATCATGGCCATGCCGGCGTGGGAGAAGAGTTTGCCGACGCCTTCGGAGGGGTCGGTGGCCTGGATTTTTTCTTTGACGGCGCGGAAGCCGCGGGCCATGCCGATGCCGTGGTCACCGTCGCCGAGGTTGCGGTCGGCTTCGCTGAGGTAGGGCTCTGCGGCGATCACGGCGTCGGCTACGGTCAGCAGCATGGATTGGACTTGAGGGGCAGAAAGGGAGGCGATGCTCATGGGCAATGAATGGCGCGGGGGATGGCGCGGGGGAAGGGAAAATCGCGAGAAAAATGCCCTAACCGTGGGTAGGGGAGGAGGGGCTAGGGTTGCCGAGGAGGCGCTGCAAGTAGACGAGGTCGAGCCACTGGCCGAACTTCCAGCCGGCTTCGCGGAGGCGGCCGACTTCCTGGAAGCCGTGGGCGTGGTGGAGGGCGAGGCTGGGTGCTTGGTCGGCGGAGATGGCGGCGATGAAGGCGTGGTGACCGGCGGCGGCGGCGCGCTGCAATTGGTCTTGGAGGAGGAGGCGGCCGAGGCCGCGGCGCTGGCAGTCGGGGTGGACGTAGAGGGAATTTTCGACGGTTTGGGCGAAGGCTTCGCGTTTGCCGAAGGGGGAGAGGCTGCCCCAGGCGGCGATGTGGCCGTCTAGCTCGGCGACCATGACGGGGTGTTGGGCGAGGTCGCGCCCCTGAAACCAGGCGAGGCGGGCGGCGGCGGTTTCGGGTGCGGTTTGGTAGGTGGCGGTGGAGTGGAGGACGTAGTGGTTATAAATGGCGTTGATGGCCGACAGATCCTCGGGAGTGGCGTGGCGCAGGAGGGGGTGGGACATGGCAGGTGAGAAGCGGCAGGTGAGAAGCGGCAGGGGCGGCGCGGGGAGAGGGCGTAAAAAACGGGCCGCAGCGCACTGCGGCCCGTTGCGGGAAGGGGATGGGGCCGGGCGGGCGGCGGGTTGGGGGCTCAGGGGACGACCTTGAGGACGCCGTTCATGAGGCGCCAGTGGCCGGGGAAGGTGCAGAGGTAGGGGTAGTCGCCGGGGGCGGTGGGGGCGGTGAATTCGATGATGTCAGATTGGCCGATGCCGATCAACTTGGAGCTGTGGGCGAGGATTTCTGGGCTCTCTGGGGTGTAGTGCTTGGCCATGGCCTGGGGGTCGGTGAGCATCTTATCGGCGAGGGCGCCCAGGTCGGCGAGTTTGCCGGGTTTGACGAGGATAAAGTTGTGCTGGAGGGGGCACTTTTCGTTGATGAAGAGGAGCATGACCTTGGCACCGGCCTTCACTTCGAGGGAGGCTTTGTCGAATTTCATGACTGCGGGGAGGACGCCGAGCTTGAGTTTGGTCACGGCGGCGGCGGGAGCAGCGGCGGGAGCGGCGGGAGCGGCTGGGGCAGCAGGAGCGGCCTCTTCAGCGAAGCTGGAAGCGATGGCGGAGAGGGAGAGCAGGGAGATGAGGAGTAGTTTCATGGATGGGGGAGGGAGGGAAATCCCACGCGTTTAGGAGCAACGCAAGACGGATTCGCTCCTTATCAAGCTACGCGTTCTAAGGGAAAGGGGGTGCAAGGCTTGCGGGGCGGCGGCGGCGGGTTGGGGACGGGGTGGGGACGGGTTGGAGTGGGCCAAGCTTGCCGCAAGCTGCGGCGGGGGACCGCAGGATCGGGAGCGGCGCTGGGGGATGGGCGCGGGGCATTCACCCTTGCGCGGCTTGGGCTTGGCGGCGGACTTGAAAGACGATGGAATCCCCGCTGATGTCACCCTTTGGCCGCTTTCTTGGCATTGATTACTCTGGCGCGGCGACGCCGCAGCAAAGCTTGCCGGGGCTGCGGGTCTATGAGGCTGCGCCGGAACTGGCCCCGCGCGAGGTGTTGCCGCCGCCGGGGGCCCGGAAGTATTGGACGCGGCGCGGCTTGGCGGAGTGGCTGGAAGCGGAACTGGGCGCGGGGCCGCCTACGCTGGTGGGCATCGACCACGCGTTTTCGTTTCCGATGCGCTACTTTAAGGTCCATCGGCTGCGGCCGGACTGGGATTGCTTTTTAGAGGATTTTTGCCAGCACTGGCCGACTGACCATGATCTGACCTATGTGGAGTGCGTGCGGACGGGGGCCTGCGGCCAGGGCCGGGCTCGGGGGGGGAATGCGCGTTGGCGGCGCTTGGCGGAGGAGCGCAGTGGCACGGCCAAGTCGGTATTTCATTTTGATGTGCCAGGCAGCGTGGCCAAGTCCACTCATGCTGGGCTGCCGTGGCTGCGGCAGTTGCGGCGGCAACTCGGCGCGCGCCTCCACTTTTGGCCGTTTGATGGCTGGGTGCCGCCGCCGGGAGCTTCGGCCATCGCCGAGGTCTATCCGGCGCTGTGGAGTCGATCTTTCCCCAGCGAGGAGCGCAGCCCAGATCAGCACGACGCCTACAGCGTGGCCCGGTGGATGCGCGAGAGCGCCGCGGGGGGGAGCTTAGGGGACGCTTTGGCCCCCAGCCTCACTGGCGCGGAGCGAGCCACTGCCAGGCTCGAAGGCTGGATCCTCGGTCTTTCTGGGGCACCGCACGGCGGGAAGGGGGCGAAGCCGGGGCGGAGGGGTGCGAAAGAGAAAGAGAATTGAATTTGACATGGCTTTATCCTTTTCAGGGAGTTCTAGCTTGCTTGGTGGGGGGTTGGTAGGGCGGGGCCAGGGCGAGACTTTTTCGGTGAAAAAGGGGAAGGGGAGACGCGGGGGCGTGGGGCTGCGGGCGATCTATGGGTGGTTTGATCATCACTAAATAAGTTATTCTTAATGTAAATTCGGATTATTTCTTAGATAATTTACCATATTTAAGTCTAAGTTTTTTCATAGCAGTGCGCCAGGCTGCGGGCGATGCGGCGGGCTGGTTTGGGGGGCGATGGGTCCTGAGGGCGACGGGTGCTGGGGGCGATAGGATTCGCGAGGTGGGGGATCTGGGGACGCGAGGTCATGGGGAGGAGGGAAGAAAGGGGGTAGAGCGGAGTCTTTTTTTGAGACATGGGGCTGGTTTTTAGGGTGTTGTGATGATTATTTTCACTTTATTTCCCTTGAAACCCGCATGCATGAGTGTGAACAAATGCGGCATCTTCTGGAATCGATCGTCTTACGTGAACCTTCAGGCGGTGCCACCCGCCGACGAAGGAGTCGGAATGGCGAATCGATCCCATAGGTGAAAATTTAATTAAAGACTCTAAAATTTCAATTTTGTCCCTGTTTTGCTCGGTCCCTTGAGGGCAAACTCTTCCTACTCCCCATGAAACGCCGCACCAATCCGCTTCGCTCTGCCAAGCTCCTGAAGACCTCGCCTGCTGCCCGTTTGGTGGTGGCGGCGAATGTGGCGGCGATCTTTTTGCTGGGGTCGGGGGTGGCGGGGGCGGCCAACATTTATTGGGATAATACTGGCACGACTTGGGGGACGACTACGTGCTGGTCGTCAGCGGCAGGTGCCACTTCGGGCACACCGGTGGATGCCGTGCCTGGCACTGGGGATGTGGCGACGTTCAGCATCAGTGGCGTCAACGCGAATATCACTTCTTATTTAGGGGCCGATCGCTCCGTGCTGGGTTTGCAATTTCTGGGGACGAATGCCGGGACGACAACCCTACTAGGCGACAGCACTGGGAATACCGCGAGAGCGTTGACCCTTGGGGCAAGTGGGATTACGGTAAGCAGTTCTGCGGGGGCAGTAACCATTGGCGGTACTCTGAACAATAGCAGGCAATTTGTAAACATCACCCTTGGCGCGGCGCAGTCGTGGACGAACAATTCAACCAATGCGCTGACGATGGTCAACGCGGTGACCAATGGGGGTTTTCTGCTGACGCTGGCGGGGAGTGGAAACATTGCGTTGAATGGAGCTA
>CALQKQ020000239.1 GCA_943331195.2 Akkermansia muciniphila
CAGGCAAATCCCGGTCTTGTCGCCAAATCCCATCTTCACCGCCATGGCGCTGACGCTGGCCGCGCCAGATATCCGCGCCGCCTGCCAAAACCAGGGATTGCAGGAACGCTTGATGGCCCGCACCACGTCCATCGAGCCCTCGTCGCGGTGGCTGTGGTTCCACATCCACGTCCGCCCAAACATCATTCCCTTGGGACAATTAAATTCAGTCCCCGCGCCCACCTTGCCGCTGTCCAATGCCGCCAAGGCCGTGACAATCTTAAAGGTCGAGGCCGGAGGATACAGTCCCGCCAGCGCTCGCGGCAGCAAGGGATTCTGCGGGTCGACCAAGTATTTGTTGTAGTCGGCGCTCCCGATGCCATAGGCCCAATCGTTGGGGTTGTAGCCGGGATTGGAGCACATCGCGATCACATCCCCCGTTTTCACGTCCATGATGACGAAGGCCCCCCGCACCTTATTGGAGCGCATCTCCTGCTCCACGATGGCCTGGAAACGAGAATCGAGCGAGGTCACCACGGTGTGCCCCGCCGTGGGGCGCTGCACCCATTCCTCGGAAAGCTTGTCCCCACCGGCGTTGTAGAGCACGCTGTAAGTCCCGGGAGCTCCCGTGAGTTCGGCATCGAAGCGCTGCTCCAGCCCATATTTTCCCAAGGTGGGCGGCCAAAGGTATTCATCGGCCAAAATGTCGCCCGAGGCCATGGACCCGCTCTTCCCCATGTACCCGATCAGGTGGCTCGCCATGGTTTCCCGCGGATAGCTGCGCAGGTAAAACGGGCGGAGCACGACTCCCGCAGGGAGGTGATCCTTGACTTCTTCGACCACGGCATCGGGCACCATGGAGGAGGAAAGCAGCGGCACCCAACGCCGCTTCCGGTAGTGCTCCACGATCTTCTCGTCGCTCATGTCCCAACCTTGCGGCAAGGTGCGGCGGGCCCAGGCCACCGGCTCCCGCGCCGCAGCCAAAACCGCCGCATCGCCGAGCCCGTCCTGCAGGGGCAATTGCACCCCAAGATAATAGGCCATGCGGTTCTGCGCCAAAGCTTTGCCGTGCCGATCCACAATCTGCCCCCGCGGAGCGGGCACCCGCAGCGTCAACGGACGAGCGTTCGGATCCGTGTTCAAGCTGATGGCAATTTTCGCCTTCTCCGCCTTCCGCTCCCCGCCGCCACTCGGCGCCGGAGCCGAGGGATTGCCGGGCACAGCCTTCACCGTGCGCGGCTCCTCCTCCCCGCGCGGGACCGCCTTGACCTCCAACGGCTCCGCCTCTTCGGGTGCCGCCGCCGGAACCGCCTCCTCAATCGGGATCGCCCTCGGGATCGCGCCCGTCCCCACTCCTGGCTCCACCTCCGCATCGACCTCCGCATCGGCCTCGATTACCTCAGCCCGCCGCACCGGAACTTCCTCCGCGACTTCAGCCAAGGGAGCCTCGCGCACCCCGTCCTGGGCGGGCAAAGGAGCGAGACTAACCACAGCCCAGCAGGCAGCGGGGAAAAAACGGTGCATCATGGCCGAAAACCTAAGCGGAACCGAGCGCCCCGGCAAGTCGCGGAATTTCAACCCGCCGCCCCTCGCCCCAGGGCATGGCTGAGCGCCCGAGCCACCGGCGGCGGCACCATGCCCCCGACCTCCCCACCCAGGCGCGCCACTTCTTTAATGATGCGCGAACTAAGATAGGTATATTCCTCCCGAGCCGCCAGAAAGACCGTCTCCACCTCGTCCCGCAAGGTGCGGTTCATCAGCGCCATTTGAAATTCATATTCAAAATCAGTCACCGCGCGCAGGCCCCGCACCACCACCAGGGCCCCGCGCTCGCTCGCAAAATTCACCAGCAGCCCCCGGAAGGAGGTCACCTCCACCGAAACCAGCCCCTTCACGCTTTCCTCAATCAGTCGCACCCGCTCCTCCACCGCAAAGAGAGGCTGCTTCTCGCTGTTGTCCGCGACCGCAATGATCAAGTGATCAAACAACTTGGCCGCCCGCTCGATCACGTCGAGATGGCCGTTCGTAATGGGATCAAAACTTCCCGGGTAAATTGCCGTTTTCATATAAATGTGTCAAAGTGAGTGAGTTGCTGTCGCCGCAGCGCCGCCGCCTGCAAGCCAGCGCTACATAAAAAATAGACAAGGCCCCGCCTCAGCTTGGCGGCTTCAGTTTCGCCAAGCGCTCGCGCGCCGCCGCCAGCTTTGCCGCCACCGCCACATCCCCCTTCGGCAGGCTGCTCCAAACCTCCACCGCCTGGCTCAGGCTAGCCACCGCCTCCTCCTGGCGGCCCGCTTTTTCATGAATCCCCCCCAGCGCCGCCCAGGCCCGCGCCATCCATTGGCGACTCTCCCGCTGATCCGACGCCCGCAGCCCCGGCTCCCCCGCACTTTTTTCTAGCAAAGCCAAGGCCTCCTCGTGCTGCGCCAAGCCGCCCGCAGCATCCCCCGCCGCCTCCTGCAACTCCCCATGCAGCACCAGCGCCGCCCCCAACTGCCGCAAGATCACCGGGTCTGCGCCATTGGCCTCCCTGAGATTGCGCAAAATAGTGAGGCTGCCTCCCTGGTATTCCAAGGCCTCCTTGGCCCCCGCCGGATCCGGCCGGGAAAGCTGGATCAGCTGCGCCACTTCGTCGTAAGTCCGCGCCAATTGCAGGCGATACGCCGACTCTCCCGGCGCCTCCTCGGAAAGCTCCGCGAGCAGCTTCACCACCTCGCTGAAAGCCACGCTGGCATCGTTCGGCGTGCTATTTCTCGCAAAGAGACGTCCCAAGCTAAAATAACTATCCGCTAGTCGGCGACGGCAGGGCACCGACTGCGGGTTCTCCTGGGCGCAGGAAACCAACCACCGAATCGCCTGCAAATGCCGCTCCACCGCTATCTCCAACGAACCAGCCGCAGCCTCCATCCCCGCCTCTTCCACCAGGGCATCGCTCAGAGTAAAGTAATCCTCGGTCGCAAAACCCGGATCCCCCGGCTTGCCCAACAACGCAGCCACCCGCGCCAAAGCGCCCCGCGCCAAGGCCACTTCCTCGCCCTCCCGCAGCGCCCGGCCCTCCTCCAGCGAGTTCTCCGCATAGGCGCGGGCCCGATCGCGGCGCTCCGGACGCGCCAGACACCAGGCCGCAAAGTTCCGCGAGGCTTCCCCGAGCACCGCCGCCGCCTCGCTCGCGCGCTGCTGCCCCAACAAAATAGCGCCGCGGCGGCGACCACAGCGCGCCGCCAACCCTTGCTCCTCCTCCCCAAGCGCCGCACCTCCCCCCGCCGCCACCTCCTGGGCTAATTTTTCTAACAAAGGCAAGGCCTCCTCGGCGCGCCCCAACTCTTCATAAAAGGTCGCCAACTGCCAGCGCGGCTCCCCGTTCTCCGCCGCCAAACCAGGCACCGCCTCCGCCGCCTCCAGCGCCGCCTTGAACCCCTCCGCCACCGGCTCAGCCGCCCGTTTCCATGCCGCTAGGCCCGCCGCCTCCGCCGGGCGCGATTCCCGCACCGCCGCCGCCAAGCGCACCCATTGCTCCCGCTCCTCCCCCAGGCGCTCCCATCGGCTGCGCTCCCTCGACGCCTCCGCCGCTTTTCCCTCCATCGCCCTAGCACCCTCTCCAGCCCCGCCTCCGCCCGCCACCGACGCCGCCTCCGCCCGATCCAGCGCCGCCTCCCGCCGCTCCAGCAGCCCCAAACCCCAGCCCCCCGCGCCGAGCAACAAGCCCGCCGCCAGCGCCCAGCGCGACCCCTTCCCCTTCGGCCTAACCTTCGGCTCCGCCCCCAACTGCCCCGCTTCCCCACCATCAATCCCACCATCAACCCCACCCGGCTCCAGCGGCACCGCCACCCCAAGCGCAGTCGGTTCAGCCGCCGCCAGCGCCTTGACAACTTCCACCATCGAACTCGGCCGCCCAGCCGGATCCACCGCCAAACAGGCCTCCACCACCGCCCGCCGCGCCGCCTCCCCCGGCCCCCGCGCGGCCCCCGGCCACTGCGGAGCCGCCTCCCGACTCAACCATTCCGCAAAAGCCCCCGGATCCACCGCCAGCGCCTCGCCCGGCGAGGCCTGCACCCGCTCGAACAAGGCATCCCCCCGCGGCCACCGCCCATGCACCAGCCGCCACGCCAGTACCCCAAAAGCATAGACATCCCAGCTTTCCACCCCGCCCTCCCGCAGCGCCCGATCCGGCTCCCGCCAGCGCTCCGGCGACACATAAGGCGCCTGGTGGTGCAAACGCTCCATCGACCCCCCGCCCAACCAGGCCTGCCCCACATCCGTCAAAAGCACCCGCGGCGTCCCATCCGCCTCCGCCACCACCATCACATTCCCTCCGCTCAGCCCCCCATGCCCCAGCCCCCGCTGATGCAGCCAGGCCAAAACCTCCCCTAATTGTCCTAGCAAAATCCAGGCCTCCTCCCCACTCAGCTCACCCGCGAGATCATCAAAAGTCACCGCCCCGCCCGGCAACAGCGCCATACTAACATGCGGCACCGCCCCCTCCAAATCATAGGCATACACCGGCAGCAACCCACCATGCTGCGGCTCCTCCAACAACTGCTCCAAAACCGACCCCAAATACCCGCCATGCCACGCCCCTCCCTCCAACACCTTCACCGCGCAGGCAAAGTCCCCCTTCCACCACGCCTCATACACCACCCCAAAAGCCCCCTGCCCCAAGCGGGTCTGCAGGGTGTAGCCTGGAATCGTCGGTAAGGTCATCGCCACCATAAAAAAAGCTCCTCTCCTAAGCCCAGTTTACCTCCCGCAGCAATATCGATTGCCACCCAGGCCTCCCGCGCTCCTCCCCGCTAGCCCCCTTGGCCTCGATTTGCAATTGGCCCACGCAGCTCCATCTTAAGACCGTGCCCGCAACCTCCCGCTCCCTCCCCCCAGCCAAGCGGCCTCCCCGTCCTGCCGCCGCTCCCCAACCCGCCGCCCAACCCGCCGCCCAGGACGCCCCCGACCCGCTCGAAACCCGCTTTCTCCAATTCCTGCAGGTGGAGCGCAACGCCGCGCCCCTCACCCTCAAAAACTACGCCCACAGCCTCCGCGCCCTCCGCACCGGCTACCCCCCCTTCCGCACCTGGCTCGACCTCACCGCCGACGACTTCCGCGCCTGGCTCTTCCTCCTCATGAAACGCGAACTGGCCCGCGCCACCCTGCGCATCCAATTCGCCGCCCTGCGCAGTTTCTTCACCTTTCTCACCCGCCGCGCCGGCCTCGCCGTCAATCCCCTCCTCGAAGTCCAACTCCCCAAAGCCCAGCGCTCCCTCCCCGTCGTCCTCACCCTCGCCCAGATCGACGAACTCCTCGCCCTCCCTCTCACCCTCCCCCCCGAGGGCCCCCAGCGCTCCGCCCCCTGGGCCCCCGCCCGCGACGCCGCCATCCTCGAACTCTTCTACAGCACCGGCCTGCGCCTCCATGAACTCGTCAAATTAGACGTCCCCGACATCAATCACCTCGAAGAATCCCTCCGCGTCACCGGCAAAGGCCGCAAAGACCGCCTCTGCCCCGTCGGCGGCCCCGCCCTGCGCGCCATCCAGCGCTACCGCCTCGCCGCCAACGTCCACGACGGCCCCCTCTTCCTCAGCAAATTGCGCCGCCGCATCACCATGCGCGCCGTCAGCGACCTCCTCCAAAAATACCTCCGCCGCTCCAGCCTCGGCCTCAAGCTCAGCCCGCACAAACTGCGCCACAGCTTCGCCACCCACCTCCTCGACAACGGCGCCGACCTCCGCAGCGTCCAAGAATTGCTCGGCCACGCCAACCTCTCCACCACCCAAATCTATACCCACGTCTCCACCACCCGCATGAAACAAGTCTACGACGCCGCCCACCCCCGCGCCTAGCCCAAAACTCTCATCCCCGCCCACTCCATGCCCGCTCCCAATCCGATTCGCGCCCTCGGCACTATCCTCGCTCCCACCGGACCCCGCACCTACCGCACCGCCCTCCCCAACGGCAAGGAAATCATCGCCCACCTCCGCCCGCGCCTCGCTGCCGCCCTCGGCCCCCTCCCTCCCCTCACCCAGGTCCACCTCGAACTGACCTCCTACGATTTCAGCAGCGCCCGCATCAGCGGCCCCCTCAGCCCTGCCAGCCCCGCCCCCGCCCTTGATAAGGGCTCCCCTACC
>CALQKQ020000240.1 GCA_943331195.2 Akkermansia muciniphila
CCCGGCCAGTTCCTCGGACAGGGAAAATGCGTCCGGGAACAACTGATTCGTGCAAGTCGCACAAAAGAACGGAAACTCTGACATCGCGTATCGCAAAAGGGCCGACGTCTGGTCTGGGCAGTGGCAGATTTCATCGTCAGGCGGCCTATCGCGGATCTGAAGCTGGTCGAGTCGGGTCATGGCGATGTGTCAAGCCCTGCGGCCTCATCCATTCGTGGAGATTCCTTGGATTGGCCTTAGCGGTTTCAGGGAAAAAACCCCAGGCGTTTGGCCTGGGTGGTGCTCTTTCTGGCTACCAGTGTTCCCTTGGGGGGAGGGAGAGGGGTTGGCTTTCGGCTTCGACGGTGCGGCGCAAGGCGCGGCGCAGGCGGTCGGCGGCCCGGGGGACGAGAGCGTCGGGAACGATGAGGCCGAGGGTGAAGGTCCCGTGGCGAGTGGCGGTATCGATGACGCAGAGGCGGCGTTCGTCGTGGAGGTCGAGGTAAATGGCACCTTCTGCGGCGGAGGGGAGGTGGGGAGCGGCGCGGCGGGCGGCTTCGGCGAGGAGGACGGCTCCGGCGACGATGGCACCGGCGGCTTCGCGGTCGCTGATGGGGCAGCCTTGGGCGTCGATGATAAAGATATCGGCGGCGTCGATTTGGCGGCGGATCCAATCGGTGAGGGCGCGGAGGCGGGTGGCGAGGGGGCCGAGGGGAACCTCGAAGTGGGGGACGTGGCGGCGGGGGGGCGGGGCTGAGGAGAGGGTCGGCAGGGAGGGCGTCCTTGGGGGAGCGGCTGGGGGGAGCGCGGGGGCCGAGGCGAAGGGGGAGGGTGCTGGCGGGGAGGCGGGCGGAGCAGCGGGCGGGCGCGGCGGGGGGAGAGGGGTGCTGAGCTGGGGCAGCGCGGGGGCGGAGTCTCCGGGGCGGAGGCGGCTGATCAGGCCGGACTGTTCGGCTTTGTGGCGGATGGTGTCGAGGAAGCTGCGGACTTTTTCGCGCTCGGGCGCGGCCATGGCGGCGGGGGCTTCGGGAAAGGGGGCGGCGGCGAAGTGATCGGGGAGGCGGAAGTCGTCGGCGAGGAGGCGGGTAACGGGCGCGGCTTCGGCGGCGAACCAAGGCTGCGCGGCGGTGGCGGCGGCGGGGGCGATGTCCCTGGCTAGACCGGCAAAGGCCTCCTGATCAATCCATGAGCCGAGTGAAGTCATTGGCGGAATCGGGAGAGTTGAGGTGAAGCCTCGGTTCGAGTTCGGCGGCTAGTTGATCGAAAACGTGGGCGGCGGCGGGGGGTTGCCGGTGGAGGAGGCCTAGTGGCACGCCTGCGGCGGAGGCTTTGAGGAAGATGGGATCGCGGGGGATGGTGGTTTGGCAGAGCAGTTGGGAGGGGACGAGGGCGCGCAATTCGCGGACGACCTCGGTGCTTTCCTTTTGGTCGGCTTGGACCATGGTCATGAGGATACCGGCGACTTCCAGCTTGGAGCCGTGGTTGCGGAGGTATTGGATGGCTTGCAGCATTTGAGGGATGCTGCGGATGCCGAGGGGCTCGGCTTGTTGGGGAATGAGGACGCTGTCGGCGAGGCGGAGGACGTCGCCGGAGCTTCCGGTCAATCCGGCGGGGGTATCGAAGATGATGAGGTCGAAGGGTTGGCGGGACAATTCGGCCACGATGCGGCGCAGGGCGGCGAGGCTCTGGCCGGAGTCGGCGTTGTTTTCGAAAAAGCTGGGGGATTGGCCGGCCGTGAGAATATTCAATTCTGGCAGGCGGGTGGGCAGAATGAGGGGGAGGGGGCTGAGGCCGCCGTTGACGACGTCGTAAAATCCCTGGCATTTTCGGGCTTTTTCCGAGAGGGAGAGGCCGACGGAGCCTTGGGGGTCGGTATCGACGAGGAGGGTGTTCCAGCCGCGGCGGGCCAAGGAGTAGGCCAAGTTGACGGAGACGGTGGTTTTGCCCACGCCGCCTTTTTGACTGGAAATCGCTAATAGTCTCACTGGCGCTATGGTAGCGGGGTCCTCCGGGGCTTTCACCTGGAATTTCCAGGGATTTGGGCGGCGGCGGCGTAGAGTTGGGCAAAGGCGGCGGCGTCGACGGCGGCGGGGTTGAATTGGGCGGTCCACTGGCTGGCGGCCTCGCGGGCGAGCTGCGGCAGGTTTTCTGGGGTGAGGAGGCCTGGGGGGAGGCGGGTGGGCAGGCCGGCCTGCTCGAGGAGTTGTTCCAGCCAGCCGGGCAGTTGTTCGGCGCGCAGGCCGAGGGGGGCGGCGAGCGTTTCATAGATCTGGGAGGCGGCAGGATCGGAGAGGTTCAACCTCATGACGTGAGGCAGCATCAAGCCGACGGCTTCTCCGTGGACGAGGCCGAAATGGGCGGTCAAGGGATTGGCGGCGGAGTGGGCCGCGCCGAGCATGGCATTTTCGATGGCAGTGCCTGCGAGAGCGGCACCGACGAGCATGGCGGCTCGCGCGTGGGGCTGCTCTGGCTCTTTGAGAACCGCGAGGTAATTTTGGCTGAGGAGGGCGAAAGCGGCGCGGCTATAGGCCTGGGAGATGTCGCTGCGCTTGCGGCAGACGGCGCTTTCCAGGGCATGGGAGAGGGCGTCGATGCCCGTGACTCGGCTGACCCGCAGCGGCTGGGTGAGGGTGAGATCGGGATCGAGAATGGCGATGCGGGCGGCGGCTTTTTTATCACCACAGGCCATTTTGGCGTGGGTGACGGCATCGGAAATCAAGGCGTAGGACTGGCATTCGCTGCCGGTCCCCGAAGTCGTGGGGATGGCAATGAGAGGCAGCATGGGCCGGGTGGCTTTGCCGCTGCCGTGGTAGTCGCTCATCCGGCCGCCATTGGTGAGGAGAAAATTGCAGCCTTTCGCGGTATCCATGCTGCTGCCGCCTCCGAGGCCGATGAAGAGGTCGGCTTGGTTTTGCTGGGCGCTCGCCAAGCAGGCGTCGACGGTGTCCGTGCTGGGATTTTCCTCGACGCCGACAAAGGCGCTCCACTCGACGCCGGCGGCGGCCAAGCTTTCGACAACGCGGTCGAGATGGCCAGAGCCGGCAATGCCGCGGTCGGTCACGATCAGGGCGCGTTTCGCTCCCAGGCTGCGGGCGAAGACGCCGCAGCGCTGGACTGTGCCCGGCCCGAACACGACCTTGGTGCCTGGAGTGTGCGCGAAATCGGCGACGAAATCGGGAAAGGGCCCCCCGCCGGTGGCGGCGAGAAGTTGGCGGAGGGCAACGGAATCAGGAGGCATGCTGAGAAAGGCCTATCGAACGCCGACGGTAGAGGAATTCAAACAGATTTCCTTCGTGCGGTTGGTCCCACTGCACCCGGTTCGTCGGCATGGGGCCTACGTTGAGCCGGTCGATGTGAGGGCAAATGAGGAGTTCTTGAATCCAGTGGGGGTCTTCGGTGATGGCGGTGACGACCAGGGAAGGCCCGATTTGATCGAGCATGTCTTGCTGGGGCACCTCGGTGACGCTGGCGTAGGGGAAGAGGAATTCGCGGTTGGCCAAGGGCTGGGAAAAATCGCGGCAAGCGACCAAGGTGGGGAGGAGGTAATTCATGCCGTCGCGGCGCACCGCCCGGGGACTGCCTCCGCGGAGGGCGGCGGAGACATCGACCGCGCCGGGCGCCTCCAAGCCTTCGCTGATGGCGCTGTCGATCCACTCGGTCATGGCGGGATTGGCAAAGCCGGAGAGGCGCGCGGCTTCGTCGTCGGCGGCGCGCGGGACCATGTCTAGCAATTCCTTGGCGATGGCTTCGGCGATTTCCCGACCGTAGCGGGGCACGAGGATGGCGCTGGTGTTGATGCAGCTGCGCCCGCTGTTGGCGCTGACACTTTCCACCATGACGGGGAGAAAATCGCGCCAGCGCTCGATTTGATCTTCGCCGATGAGGATTTTGCTGCGCCCGCTGCCGTGGACTTCGACTCTGGGATCGGTGGCGTATTGGGCGACGGTGGCGTCGTCGCCGAACATCATGACGCGACCGGCTTTGCGGATCATCACGGCGGAGCCGTCGTGGCCGGTGGGGATGAAGCTGAAGGCTTCGCAGGGGAAGCCGGCTTTGATCATGGCTTCGATGATGCGCCAAGGGGTCCAAGGCTCCTCGCGGCCGGGCTTGAGGATGACGGGGACGCCGAGGGCCAAGGAGGGAATCCAGAGGGCATTGACGGCGGGGGAATTGCTCGGGAGAATGACCGCTAAGTTATCGGCGACGCAGCCAAAGCTCACCGGGGCCCCGCCTTGGCTTCCGTAGCCGCGGTCGAGCACGGTGAGGTCGAGCCCGCGGGTGAGTCCGCGCAGGATGATTTCGATTTGACCGAAGACGGCGGAGAGCCGCTGCATATTCATGCGAATGAGGCTGTAGGGCAATCCGCTGGTGGAGGAGAGTTGCCGCACGTAGTCTTCGGGCGTTTGGGTCTGCCCTCCGATGCCGATGGGGAGGGTATCGTTGAGGAAAATGAGGCCGGCGCGCTTGATCATTTCGACCCGTTCCAGGCAGGGAATCTGGATGAGGGCGGCGCGGGGAGCCGCGGTGTGGAGAAACTCGCGGGCGACGAGGCCGCTGTTGGCTTGGCTGACGCGGATGACGGGCTGGCCGGTGGCGACGTGGCAGATTTCGGAGACGTCGAGGCTGGTGTAAGGCTGACCTTGGCGGAGGACGGGAAGTTCAGGAAGAGCGGACATGGAAGGTGGGGTGGCTGCGGTTACGGTGACGGCGCGGGTTTCTTTGCACTACGGATGCCAAAGCCCGCGCGGTCCAGAGAAACCTGCGGATCCTTCAATCCAGCACTTCCCGGGCGAGCCTCCGGGCGGGCCGCCAACTCGCGCCCTTCGTGGCCAAACTCCACGCTTCCAGCTGGCCGCGCTCGATGGCGACCATGACGGGCTGCGCGAAGGTGACAAAGGCACCGGTATTGATAAGCAAACGCCCCCCGCGCCGCCAGGTCTGGGCGCGGTGGGTATGCCCAAAGAGGAGCACGCGACTGCGCGGGCGAAAAGTCTCGGCGAAGCGCCCCGCCAGCCCCGGCAACTGCGCATAGGCCTTCAGCACCTCCCAGGGGCGGCGCGGCGGCCACAGCTCCCGGCACAAAAACGCCGCCCGATCCCAGCGAGAATGACTGCGCTGCCGGGTTTCCGAGGGCGGCAAGGCCAGACGGCAGCGCCGCAGCAGCGCCAAGCGCGCCTCCAAGTCCAGCGGCTCCAGCGGCCCCGCCTCCGCGTACATTTTCTCCAGCGCCGGGCGGAAGGTCCGCAAATGAACACTCCAAGGCGAAATCAACCTCAGCCAGACGTCTCCATGCGTCGCCGCCACCCGCCCGTCCAGCAGATCCAGCCATTCCAGGGGCCAGGCCGTCGGATCGTGGTTGCCCCCCAAAAAGATCGTCCCCGCGCCTTCCTCGCGGCACAGCTCCTGCAATTCCCCCAAGCGCTCCGCCGACCGCGCCCGAAAGGCCTGGCCGCGCTCCTGGAAGGTATCCCCATTAAAAACCACCCATTCCGCCCCGGCAATGAGCGGGCGCAGCGACTCCACCGTCCGCACCACGCACAAGTCGTGCCCCAAATGGAGATCGGACAAAATCCGGATCGGTCCCGAACTGGCCAGCGAAGCAATCAATGAAGCCATGGAAGGAGACCAAACAGCCGACCGCGCGCTGGCACCACCGCCTTTTCCACCCCCCGCCACGGGGCCCGGGCATAATCCGCCTTGCCCCGCCGCCCCCGGCTTCGTATCTCCGGCACCATGATCACCGAAGCCCTCGTCCTCGACGCCCTCCGCACCGTCAAATACCCCGGCTTCAGCCGCGACATCGTCTCCTTCGGCCTCATCAAGTCCGTCTCCATCGCCGGACCCGATCTGACCCTGCAAATCAGCCTCGCCGCCCGCGACGCTTCCATCCCTCGCCAGATCCACGAAGCCGCCACCGCCGCGCTCCAAACCCTCCCCGGCATCGGCAAAATCCAACTCGACTTCGACATCAAGGAGCCCGAAGGCCCCGCCGGCACGGTGGGCCGCGCCAGCATCGCCGGCGTGCAGCGCATCATCGCCGTCGCCAGCGGCAAGGGCGGCGTCG
>CALQKQ020000241.1 GCA_943331195.2 Akkermansia muciniphila
CCGCCGCCACCACCACCACCGCCAACAGCGCCAGCGCCAATCCCCGCCCCCCCGCCGTCCCCTCGTGGTCGTGGTCGTGCCCGCAGTCCCCTTCCACCCCATCCCCGTGCCCATGGGCCCCATGATCGTGCCCGCAGTCCCCCGCCACATGCCGCATCTGCCAGTTGAATAATCCCATCACCGTCAACAACACCCCCCCCACCAACACCTGAATGCGAAACGTGCCCTCCCCAATGAGATAGTGGTTAATCCGCCCACTCGCATAAAACCACCCCATCGTCCCCGCCCATATCAACAGCACCACCAACTCCAAAAAAAGCAAAAACCGCCGCGTCCACTCCCGCTCCGCCACCGCCCCAGCCCCATGGCCATGGTCGTGCCCACAACCATCCCCGTGCCCATCCCCGTGCCCGTGGTCGTGGTCGTGGTCATGCCCGTGGTCGTGCCCACACGACTGCCCGTGAGCGTGGTCGTGCCCGCAGGTGGATTTGGCAGCAGGGGTCTCGCTCATGGCTTCATCAAAGTTAGGGTTTGCAGCCAGGGCCAGAGAGCTTCCATGCCGAAGCCCGCCGCATACACTGCCACGAAAAGAAATACCGCCATCCCCGCCACCGCCCGCGGCTTCAGCACCGTCGCATACAGAAACAACAACTTCAAATCAAGCATCGGCCCAAACACCAAAAACGACAGCTTGGCCACCGCCGGGAACAAGTTGTCAGCCGCAATGATAAACGCGTCCGTGGTGCTGCACAAACTCAACACAAAAGCCATCACCATCAACACCGGCGCCGCAATCCAATGATTCCCCGCCACCAGCGCCATGCCCTCCTGCAGCGAAGGCCGATAGAAAACCTGCGTCTTCAAAATCGAAGCAATCGCCACCCCCACCACAAAATACAGCGCCACATCCAAGAAATCCCGCTGCGCCGTGCGCATCGCCTGCACAAACTTCCGCCCGTGGTCCGCCTTCTCCCCCCCGCCTCCCCCCGCCGCCGGTGCCGCCATCCCCGCCAATACCGCATCCTTCAAAATCGAACCCGCCCGAAAACGCCATGCCACCAACCCCGCCACCACCGCAATCACATACCCCATCCCCAGCCGCGACCCCGTCATCAACCCCGGATCCCGCCCCATAAACGCCGTCCACGTGCTCAACGCCACAATCGGATTCACAATCGGAGCCGATAACATATAAGTCATCGCACAGCCCAGCGGCAGCCCCTTCTGCACCAATCGCCGAATCACCGGCACTATCGCGCACTCACACACCGGAAAAATAATTCCCAATAAACCACTCACCAAAATCGCCGGAAAAGCCCGCTTCGGCAGCAGCCGGTCCATCGCCCCAGACGGCAGCCATGCGTCAATCACCCCAGAGATCAAGGCCCCCAACAAAATAAAAGGTGCCCCCTCCAACAAGATGCTGAGAAAGGCAAAAAAAATGTCCCCGGTTGGACTGGGAGCTGGAAGCGTCATGCAAAAAAAATCAAAAAACCAACCCTACTCTTTCCCCTGCGCCGCGAAACACAAGGGCGAGCCTCGCCCTCCCCCGCCCCCTCCCGATCCCCCACATTTACCCCATCTCGCCTCTGGAAAACCCCAGCCCAAGCCCCACCTTACCCCTCCCCCGATCAGCTCCCCAGGCCCCCTTGGGGCCAAACCCAAAACCTCCCCTCAAACTCTTTCAACACGCCTTGCCCCCCGCCCGCCACGTGTTACCGCTCCAGCCTCCCCCCCATGTATCATCTCGCTCTCAAAATGCTGATCGGCGACCGCGCCAAGTTCACCATGCTCCTCGGCGGCCTCTTCTTCGCCGCCCTCCTCATGACCCAGCAGTGCGCCATCTTCTTCGGCCTGCTCGCCTGGACCACCAGCCACCTCTCCAACATCCGCGCCAAAGTCTGGGTCGTCGAAGCCAAAGTCGAACAAGTCAACGAACTCAAACCCCTCCGCGACACCGACGTCAGCCGGGTCCGCTCCGTCCCCGGCGTCGCCTGGGCCGTCCCCCTCTACGCCGGCATCCTCCAAGCCCGCCTCAACGACGGCAATTTCAAACCCATCCTCTGCATCGGCCTCGACTCCGCCAGCCTCGTCGGCCGCCCCGCCCTCATCCTCTCCGGCCGCCTCGAAGACATCCGCCTCCCCAACAGCGTCATCATCGACGACCTCGCCCTCCAGCGCCTCAAAACCCCCAACGGCCCCCCTCCCAAAGTCGGCGATACCTTCGAAATCAACGACCGCGAAGCCCGCATCGTCGCCATTTGCAAAAGCGACCGCGCCTTCTTCGGCTACCCCTACGTCTTCACCACCTACGACCAAGCCCTCCAGTTCGCCCCCCACCAGCGCAAAATGCTCAGCGCCGTCCTCGCCGAACCCGCCCTCGGCTTCAGCGCCCAACAAACCGCCGACGCCATCAACGCCTCCCTCACCGGCCTCCGCGCCTGGCCCGAGGACACCTTCTTCTGGGACACCATTCGCTGGTATTTTAAAAATACCGGCATCCCCATCAGCTTCGGCACCACCATCCTCCTCGGCCTCATCGTCGGCGTCGCCATCAGCGGCCAAACCTTTTATAGCTTCGTCCTCGAAAACCTCCGCAACCTCGGCGCCCTCAAAGCCATGGGCGCCAGCGACCTCAAACTCGCCACCATGCTCCTCGTCCAAGTCCTCACCGTCGGCCTCCTCGGCTACGGCCTCGGCATGGGTGCCGCCGCCACCTTCGGCGCCGTCGCCGCCCAGCGCGGCAATCCCCCCTTCCTCCTCCCCTGGCAACTCGTCCTCGGCGTCCTCGCCCTCATCCTCCTCATCTGCCTCGCCTCCGCCGCCCTAGCCATCATTAAAGTCCGCCGCCTCGAACCCGCCATCGTCTTCCGCGGATAGCCCCACGCCCTCCCCCCCCATGAACCCAGCCGTCGCCATCCACGCCCAACTCATCACCAAGGGCTTTGGCAAAGGCACCGCCCGCACCCTAGCCCTCAAAGGAGCCGACCTCCAAGCCCACCTCGGCGAACTCCAACTCATCGTCGGCCCCTCCGGCTGCGGCAAAACCACCCTCCTCTCCATCATCGCCGGCACCCTCGTCCCCGACAGCGGCTCCGTCACCGTCCTCGGCGAAAACCTCACCGCCATGCGCCAAGGCAAGGTCACCAGCTTCCGCCGCCGCCACATCGGCTTCATCTTCCAACAATTCAATCTCATCCCCACCCTCAACCTCATCGAAAACGCCAGCGTCCCCCTCCTCCTCAACGGCCTCTCCAGAGCCAAAGCCGAACGCGCTGCCCAAGACATGCTCGACCTCGTCGGCCTCGCCCATCGCGGCAAAAACTACCCCCGCGAACTCTCCGGCGGCCAACAACAGCGCGTCGCCATCGCCCGCGCCATGGTCCACAACCCTCGCCTCATCATCTGCGACGAACCCACCTCCGCCCTCGACCGCGACACCGGACACCAAGTCATGGAACTCCTCCAAGCCGTCGCCCGCAAACCCGACCGCGCCGTCGTCGTCGTCACCCACGACCCCCGCGTCTACGCGTTCGCCGACCGCATCGCCGAAATGGAAGACGGCCGCGTCCTCAGCAACCAGCCCGCCCTCCCCGGCGGCCCCCACCTCATCAATGGCTAGCCAGCCCACTTCCTAACGACCCCACTCTCCCGCGCCCCATGCTCTATCGCATTTTCATCGCCGCCCTCGCCGCCCTCGCCCTCCTCGGCGTCTGGAAAGGCATCTCCCTCTCCCGCTCCCAAGCCGGCCACCCTCCCGCTCCCCCGCCCCTCGAAGAACCGGCCCGCTCCCCCTACCCCTCCGCCATCGCCGCCACCGGCATCATCGAGGCCTCCCACGAAAACGTCCACGTCGCTACCGCCAAACCCGGCCTCGTCACCAAGGTCTTTCCCAGCGTCGGCTCCAACGTCAAAACCGGCGACCCCCTCTTCCAAATCGACAACCGCGAAGCCCTCGCCCGCGTCGCCACCTTGCGCACCCAAATCGACGTCCAAAACGCCTCCCTCGCCCAATCCCAAGTCGCCCTCGCCGAAGCCCAAGACCAACTCCTCCGCGTCAACACCACCGCCTCCGCCCGCATCCTCACCGGCGACGAACTCAGCCGCCGCAAGTTCGCCCTCCAATCCGCCGAAGCCCTCCTCGCCCACGGCCGCGCCCTCCTCGAAGCCGCCCAAGCCCAACTCGCCCAAGCCGAAACCGAACGCGACGTCCTCACCGTCCGCGCCAGCCGCGACGGCCGCATCCTCCGCCTCAGCCTCCGCGAAGGCGAATACGCTAACATCAACCCGCCCGAACCCCTCATGGTCCTCGGCGATGTCGATAGCCTCCAAATCAGAGCCGACGTCGATGAACAAAATGCCCCCCTCATCCAAACCGGCCGCGCCGCCACCGCCTACCTCAAAGGCGATTCCTCCACCCGCCTCCCCCTCACCTTCGTCCGCATCGACCCCTTCGTCGTTCCCAAAAAATCCCTCACCGGCGAAAGCACCGAACGCGTCGACACCCGCGTCCTCCAGGTCATCTTCAACCTCAAACAGCCCCAGGGCAAAACCCTCTACGTCGGTCAGCAAGTCGACCTCTACATCGAAACCCCCCCGCCCCAACCCTAGCGCCAAGCCCCTCAGCCCTCAGGCCAAGCTCATCTCCTCCGCCCGCTGATAGTGCCCCTCGCTTATTTTTCCTAATTGACGATTCACATCCGTCAGCAAGCCGCTCGCCCCAAACCGAAACCACTCCGCACTCAACCACCCCGCCCCCAAGGTCTCCTTGACCATCACCAAATACTGCAGCGCCTCCTTGGCACTCCGGATCCCCCCAGCCGGCTTCATCCCCACCTTTTCCCCCGTCGCATAGTAGTGATCCCGGATCGCTTCTAACATCACGAGACTCACCGGCAGCGTCGCCGCCGGACTCACCTTCCCCGTGCTCGTCTTGATAAAATGCCCCCCAGCCCGCATCGCCAGGGCACTCGCCAAACGCACATTGTCGTAAGTCTGCAGTTCCCCCGTCTCCAAAATCACCTTCAAATGCGCCGCCCCACAGGCCTGCCGCACCGCCGCAATCTCGTCAAACACCCGCCCATACTCCCCCGCCAAAAAAGCCCCCCGGTCGATCACCATATCAATCTCATCCGCACCCTCCCCCACCGCCTCCGCCACCTCCCCTAATTTGATCTTCAGCGGCGACTGCCCACTCGGAAAAGCCGTCGCCACCGACGCCACTCTCACCCCAGATCCAGCCGTCAAGGCCTTCGCCAACTTCACAAACGTCGGATACACACACACCGCCGCCACCGCCGGACACCCATGCACCGCGTCCATCGGCGCCAGCGCCTTCCCGCAAAGCTGCCGAATCTTCCCCGGCGTATCCATCCCCTCCAGCGTCGTCAAATCCATCATCGACACCGCCAGATGCAGCCCTAGGCGCTTCGATTCCCCTTTAATACTCCGCTTGGCAAAGCCCGCCGCCCGCTGCTCCACCATCACTTTGTCCACCGCAGGCGCGCTGAGCCACAAAGCCTGTCCATTTTTGCCAGAGGGGTGGATGAGCAATTCCATCTCTCTCACTACTGGAAAACCCCTCCCTGCGCTACCGCTTTCGCCGCGCCCTCCCCTCAGCTGCCTCCCGCAGCACATCCCCCAAGAGCCTGAAAATGAACGGTTGCCCGCCCCCAGGCCCGCTTCTAAATGGTCCTTGGACCGGCATCACCCGGCGCGCTCCCCTGCCCCAGCCTAGCCTTCGGACCCGACTGGAACCTAAGGAAAAAGCCCGGATCCGGTCCGACCTCCCCCGCAGGGCCCCCGGGGCCCCCTTTCTGCCCTCATCCATGTCCCTTCCCGACCACCCCAACTCCCGTCCCCGCCGCAGCAGCCGCAACCAAGGCCGCTCCCACCACCGCTCCCCAGGTTCCCGATCCCCCAACCGCTCGGATCGCCCCGATCGCCCCGACCACGCCCCCCGCGAAGACCACCGCGACTGGGAACCCGTCGACCGCGGCCGCGACATCCGCCGCC
>CALQKQ020000242.1 GCA_943331195.2 Akkermansia muciniphila
GCGGCGACGGGCTTGGCGGCGACGGGCTTGGCGGTGATCGGCTTGGCGGCGATCGGTTTAGCGGCGACGGGCTTGGCGGCGATCGGCTTGGTGGCGATCGGCTAGGTGGCGATCGGCTTGGTGGGTTTCGCGGAGGTGGGGCGGGGGGCTTCAGGGGCGCTGGGTTTTTTCCAGGGGGTGAGGACTTGGCCGGCTTTTTTGAGGCCGGAGCCGAGGGATTGAAGGGGGTTGGCAGCGCGGGCGGAGGGCAGCCCCAGAGCGAGGAGCGAGCAAAGGAGGGCGAGGAGGGAGCGTTTCATTGGGCCGGGGTCGCGCGGCGTGGAAAGAGGACGAGGCCCAGCGGAAACGGTCATGTTTCAGCAGGCCTAATAATTAAGACACGTGTCAGACTTCTTTCCAATGCTTTTGCGGGGCGGGCGCAAGAAATTAAGTGGATCTGGGGTCGCGCCGGGCCTGTTGTTGTTGGCGGCGCCGAGGGTCTTGGTGGCGCGGGTAGATGGAAGGGTCGTGGGCGGTGGGGGAGGTGCGGGCGGCCGGGGATGGGGGGCGGCGCTGTTGGGGGCGCTGTTGGGGGCGGCTGGGGGCCTCGAGGGGGCGAGGGGGAGCGGGGGCGCTGAGGTCGAAGGTTTCGGCTTTTTGGCGGGGGATGGGGCGGCCGATGAAGCGCTCGAGGTCGCGGAGGGCGCCGGTGTCATCGGAGCTGACGAAGCTGATGGCGTCGCCGATGGCTTGGGCGCGGCCGGTGCGGCCGATGCGGTGGACGTAGTCTTCGGGGTGGGGGGGGAAGTCGTAATTGACGACGTGGGAGATGCCGTCGACGTCGATGCCGCGGGCGGCGATGTCGGTGGCGACGAGGACGCGGAGGGTGCCGCGGCGGAAGTCGTTGAGGGCCTTGAGGCGTTGATTTTGGGAGCGGTTGGAGTGGAGGGTGCCGCAGGGGATGTGGAGGGAGTCGAGGCGGCGGGCGATGCGGTCGGCGCCGTGTTTGGTGCGGGTGAAGACGAGGACGCTGGAGAGGGCGGGGTTTTCGAGGAGGTGGCCGAGGAGACCTGGTTTGAGATGGGCGGGGACTTCGTAGACCCACTGGGCGACGGTTTCGGCGGGGTTGGAGCGGCGGCCGATTTGGATGATTTCGGGGTGGTGCTGGAATTCGGCGGTGAGGGTTTCGATTTCTTTGGAGAGGGTGGCGGAGAAGAGGAGGGTTTGGCGCTGGCGGGGGAGGCCGCGGATGATGCGGCGGATGGAGGGGAGGAAGCCCATGTCGAGCATGCGGTCGGCTTCGTCGAGGATGAGGGTTTCGATGCCGGTGAAGTCGCCGTGGCCTTGGCCGAGGAGGTCCATGAGGCGGCCGGGGCAGGCGATGATGAGGTCGGTGCCGGCGCGGAGGGCGTTGATTTGGGGGCGTTCGCCGACGCCGCCGAAGACGGTGGCGACGGTGAGGGGGAGGTGGCGGGCGTAGGCTTTGACGTTTTCCTCGATTTGGACGGCGAGTTCGCGGGTGGGGGCGAGGACGAGGGCGCGGGTGCGGCGGCGGGGGGCGGGCGTGGCGAGGGCCATGCGGTGGAGGAGAGGGAGGGTGAAGGCGGCGGTTTTGCCGGTGCCGGTCTGGGCGATGCCGATGAGGTCGCGCCCGGTGAGGATGGCGGGGATGGCGGCGGCCTGGATGGGGGTGGGGTCGGTGTAGCCGGCTTCCTGCACGGCTTGGAGGATGCGCGGATCGAGTCCGAGGCTGGAGAAAGACATAGTTTGTCAGCATGGCAGGCTTTCGGGGCGGCGCATGGGGAAAGGCGATTCTTTTTGGGGGAGGGGGGCAAGGGCGCGGGGTTAGGGAGGTGGGGGCGCTTGCTGGGGGAGATTTTGGGGTTATGAGGGGGGATGAGTGCTACGGTTGAGGCTTTGATGGGGGCGGCGAAGGAGCTGCGCGGGGCGTTGCGGGGGCTGCGGTTTGCGGCGCCGGTGGCGCAGGTCTATCATCCGCTGGATTATGCTTGGGCGGGGCATGAGGCTTACTTGCGGAAGTTTGGCGCGGGGAAGAAGCGGGGGATTTTCCTGGGGATGAATCCGGGGCCCTATGGCATGGCGCAGACGGGAGTGCCTTTTGGGGAGGTGGCGGCGGTGCGGGATTGGATGGGGATTGAGGCGGCGGTGGGGGCGGCGGCTGAGGAGCATCCCAAGCGGAAGATTGAGGGATTTGCCTGCAAGCGCAGCGAGGTCAGTGGACGCCGGTTTTGGGGCTGGGCGGCGGAGCGGTTTGGGGCGGCGGAGCGGTTTTTTGAGGATTATTTTGTGGTGAATTACTGTCCGCTGCTTTTTTTAGAGGAGAGCGGGCGGAACCGGACGCCGGAGCAGTTGCCGAAGGCGGAGATGGTTCCGGTGGAGGCGGCTTGCGATGCCCACCTGAAGCGTTTGATCGAGGTGTTGCAGCCGGGGTGGCTGATTGGGGTGGGGGGATTTGCCGAGGAGCGGCTGCGGGCGGTGGCGGGGGGGCGGCCGGAGACGCGGATCATGCGGATTTTGCATCCGAGTCCGGCGAGTCCGGCGGCCAATCGGGGCTGGGCGGCGGCGGTGAATCAAACCCTGGAGGCGGCGGAATTGTTTTGACCGCAGCGGATCTCCGGCGATGGAGTGGACTGGACTTCCCATGAATTCGCTTCCCATTGGCATTTTTGACTCCGGTGTCGGCGGGCTCACGGTGCTGCGGGAACTGCGGCGCCTGCTTCCGGCGGAGCATCTAGTCTACCTCGGGGATACTGCCAGGGTGCCCTACGGGAACAAGTCGAGGGCGACGGTGCGGCGCTATGCCGAGGAGGACGTGCAGTTTCTCCTGGGGCAGGGGGTGAAGATGATCGTGATCGCCTGCAATACGGCGTCGGCGATGGCGGCGCCGGAGTTGCGCGAGCGCTTTCCGGGGGTGCCGATTTTGGGGATGATCGGGCCGGGATCGCGGGCGGCGCGGGCGGCGACGCGCAATGGGCGGATTGGGGTGATTGCGACGGCGGCTACGATTGGGAGCGGGGCGTATGAGGCGCGGATTCGGGCGAGTTTTGCGGAAAAAGGGGGGGTGCCGGAGGAGATTTTGGCGCAGGCTTGTCCGCTGTTTGTGCCTTTGGTGGAAGAGGGCGAGACGAGTTCGGCCATCACGCGCTTGGTGGCGGAGAAGTATCTCGCTCCGCTGCGGGGGGCGGGCATTGACACCTTGGTGTTAGGCTGCACGCACTATCCGCTGCTGAAGGGGGTGATCGCGGAGCTGATGGGAGCAGGGGTGGCGCTGGTGGACAGCGCGGAGGCGGCGGCGGTGGAGACGGCGGCGCTGCTGGGGGAGCGGGGCTTGTTGCGCGGGAGCGAGGAGGGCTTGGGCGGGGAACAATTTTATGTGACGGATGCGGCGGCCCGCTTTCATGCGATCGCAGAGAGTTTTTTGGGCTATGCGGTGGATCGGCTCAGTCTGGCGGAGCTGGGCTTGGGGCTGTAGGCGGGGCGGCGAGGAGTGCGAGGGCGCGGTCGGCGATGTCGGCGACGGGCCAGAGGCGGCCGAGGCCTTGGTAGCCGCAGGCGAGGAGGCCGTTTTCCGGGCCGATGAAGTGGTGGCCCCAGGCGGCGAGGGTGGCGGCGTTGCGGGTGGTGGCGGGGTGGCTCCACATTTTTCCGTTCATGGCGGGGGCGTGGAGGATGGGGGCGCGGGTGGCGAGGCAGATGGCGCTGAGGGGGTCGTCGGCGAGGCCGTGGGCGAGTTTCGCTAGGATATTGGCGGTAGCGGGGGCGATGAGGACGAGGTTGGCGCGGTCGGCGAGGTCGATGTGGCCGGGACGCCAGGATTGTTTTTCGTCGTAAAGGCCGGTGACGACGGGGTTTTGGGTGAGGACTTGGAGGGTGAGGGGGGTGATGAATTCCTGGGCGTCTTGGGTCATGATGGCGGTGACGTCGCAGCCGCGTTTGGTGAGGAGGCTAGCGAGTTCGGCGGCTTTGTAGGCGGCGATGGAGCCGGTGATGCCGAGGAGGACGCGGGGTTTCATGGGGGTGCGGGGAGGCTCAGAGGGGGGCGAGGTGGAGCCGGGAGCTGCGGTGGCGCTCGGCAGTGAGGATGGCGAGGAAGTCGGCGAGGTCGGCGGCTTTGGAATGGCTGACGACGGTGTAAGCGTAGCGGGGCCAGTGCTGCATTTCGTCGAGGGCGTTGCGGAGGCGGAGTTGGAGTTCGGCCTCGGTTTCGGAGGAGCGGTGGGTGAGGCGGACGCGGAGGTCGTCGAGGTTGGCGGGAAGGATGAAGACGTCGACGAGGCTGCGGAGGATGGCGGGGTCGGCGCAGGCGCGGAGTTGGGCGGCACCTTGGGGGTCGAGGTCCATGACGACGTCTTGGCCGGCGGCGAGGCGGGGGAGGACCTCACTTTTAAGGGTGCCGTAGCGGCGGCCGTGGACTTGGGCGTGCTCGAGGAAGTCGCCGTCGGCGATGCGCTGGGTGAATTCATCCTCGCTGAGGAAGAAGTAGTCGAGGCCGTGGGTTTCGCCGGGGCGCTGGGCGCGGGTGGTGCAGGAAACGGTGTAGTAGAGGGGGATGGCGGCGGCCGCTCCGCGGCAGACGGTGGTTTTGCCGGATCCGGAAGGGCCGGAGACGACGCAGAGGATGCCAGTGCGCTGGAGAGACATGGGGGAGGGGCGGAGGTGAGAGGGGTGAAGGCGGGGGATTACTCGATATTCTGGACTTGTTCGCGGAGGCGTTCCACCTCGGTTTTGCCGGCGACGACGAGGTGTTGGATGGGGGCGTGGTTGGCTTTGGCGCCCATGGTGTTGAGTTCGCGGTGCATTTCTTGGGTGAGGAAATCGAGGGGGCGTCCGGAGGGCTGGGGGGTGTCCATGAGGCGGGCGAATTCGGCGAGGTGGCCCTGGAGGCGGGAGATTTCTTCGGAGAGGTCGCAGCGGTCGGCGAAGAGGGCGATTTCCTTGATGAGGCGCTCGTCGTCGAGGGGAAGGGGGAGGTCGGCGTCGTGGAGGCGGCGGAGGAGGGCGGCGCGATGGAGCGGAGCGACGAGGGGGGCGTCGAGGGCGATGTGGTGGAGGAGCTGTTGGAGGGTAGCGAGGCGGGCGGTGAGGTCGGCGTGGAGGTGGGCGCCTTCGCGGAGGCGGGCCTGATCCCAGGCAGCGAGGGCGGCGGCGAGGGCGGCGTGGGCGAGGGGTTGGAGGGATTCGGGGGAAGGGGCGGCGCGGTCGGATAGGGTAAAAACCCCGGGGGCCCTCAGGAGGGATTCGGGGCTGAGGGCGAGGGGGCTGCCGAGGGAGGCGCTGAGTTGGGCGAGGGCGGCGGCGTAGGCTTGGGCGAGGGCGTGGTCGACGTGGAGCGAGGCGGAGGCGGGGAGGTCGCTTTCGAAGGTGAAGGAGGCTTGGAGGCGGCCGCGGGAGAGGGCGCCGGCGAGGAGTTGGCGCAGTCCGGGTTCGAGGGGCTGCCAGTCGCGGGGCATGCGGAGTTCGATGTCGGCTTGTTTGCGATTCACCGAGGACAATTCCGCCGTGCAGCGCCCGCCGGGCCCGGTGGCTTCGCCTCTTCCAAAACCAGTCATGCTTTTCATGCGGCCAAGGGTGGCAGGGTGTTGGGGAGCGGCAATGGGGAAGGTCTGGGGGAGGTCTGGGGGAGCGAGGGGCGCCGCTGCGGAGAGGGTGCGCAGAAATGACCTGTTAGAATGCGCTTGTGCTGGAGGACTGGCGCTGCGCAAATAAATCTAACTTGGATCCTGAATATCCGTATGCCACGCGCAATCAGGTGGACTCCTAAACTGGGCCACTGGCCAAGCGGTGATGGGGCTAAAGCTGGGCGCAGGAAACCGTGAACCCAGCATCCCCAAATTACCTGGTAAAAAGTGCGGCGGACAAAAAAAGCCCGCCGCCAGGGGGGACCTTGGCGGCGGGCTGGGGTGAGGCTCAGGGGTGGATCAGGGGTGGCTCAGGGGAGTTTGGCGCGGTCGAAGCGGGCGGGGGCGGAGGGGAGGCTGGGTTGGGGGGCGGTGGCGTCGGGGACGGGGAGCC
>CALQKQ020000243.1 GCA_943331195.2 Akkermansia muciniphila
CCGGACCCCAGCTCCCCACTCCCCGGACCCGGCCGCACCTTGCTCGCCCTCCCCAACGGCCGCTTCCTCTACGGTTGTTCCCCAACCCTCTGGGCCCTCCCCTCCGCCCAAGCCCACCTCCCAACCAGCAGCCCTCAGCCCCTCGTCACCGGCTTCGGCCACAAAAACAACCCCCACAACGCCGACCTCCTCGCCCTCCTCGAAGCCCCCGACGGCTGGATCTACTTCGCCACCAGCGATCGCGGCTACGCCCTCCGCACCCCAGACGGAACGCGCCTCCGCAGTTCCACCAGCGGCGCCATCTTCCGCTGCCGCCCCGACGGCTCTAGCCTCTCCCTCATCGCCGGCGGCCTGCGCCACCCCACCGGCCTCGCCATGCTCCCCGACGGCCGCCTCCTCGCCCTCGACCAAACCCTCCCCGACGGACCCAGCCTCCTCCTCCACGTCATCCCTGGGGCCGACTTCGGCTGGCGCGCCCCCTCCGCCAGCCCTCCCTCCCCGGAGTTTGTGGAAAATCGCCAACCCAACCCCCTCCCCAACCCCCTCCCCAACCCCCTCCCCGACCCCCTGCATCCCCAGTGGATCCTCCCCCCCCTCGCCACCCTCCCCATCGCCGCCTCCGCCCTCGAACTCCTCCCCGACGGCACCCTCCTCGCCGCCGACCAGCGCGGCGGCGGCCTCGGCGGCATCCTAGCCCTCCGCCTCGATAGCGAAACCCTAGCATTGCGCGAAACCACCGACCTCTGGCGCGGCGGAGCGGTGCGCGCCATGACCCAAGACCCCCAAGGCAACCTCTATTTCGCCGAGGGCGGCCCAGAAGCCGACCTCTCCAGCTCCTCCACCGTGCGCCGCCTCTCCTGGCCGCCATCCCCCCCCGACCGCGCCCCAGAAAACCCAGTCGAACTCCTCACCCAGCGCCTCCCCTCCCTGCCCCTCCTGGAGCTGGCCAAACGGCTGGCCCATCCCTCACCCAGAGTCCGCCTGCGCGCCCGCCAGCGGCTCCAAAGCATGCGCTTTCAAGACTCTTTAGAAATCCTCCTCGATACCGCTCAGCACAGCCCTTCCCTCCTCGCCCGCCTCCAGGCCCTCGGGGGTGCCGCCGCCGTGGCCCGACGCGACCCCACCCTCCTCGCCGAACTCTATCCCTTCCTCAACGACCCCCATCCCGCCCTCCGCGCCGCCGCCTGCACCGCCCTCGGCGAAACCCCGCCACCAGACCTTCCTCCCGCGCTCCTCCGCAGCCTAACTGACCCCTCCCGCCACGTCCGCCTGGCCGCCGCCGCCGCCATCGCCCAGGCCAAACCGCCCGCCACGGCCCCGCCCCTGCTCACCGCTGCCGCCGCCAACCTCGACCGCGACCCCTTCCTCCGCGCCAGCTTGGCCCACGCCCTGGCCGAAACCACTCCCGGCCCCATCCTCGCCGACCTCGCCCGCCACTACCCCTCCCCAGAAGCCCGCCTCACCGCCGTCCTCGCCCTCCGCTCCAGCGCAGCCCCAGAACTCGCCGCCTTCCTCGACGACCCCGACCCCACCGTCGCCACCGAGGCCGCCCGCGCCATCTACGACCTCCCCGTCCTCCCCGCCTACCCCGCCCTCGCCGCTGCCCTAGACCAAACGAACTCACTGCCCGAAGCCTTCGCCGCACGCGCCCTCGCCGCCGCCTGGTATCTCGGCTCCCCAGCTCACAGCGCCCGCGTCGCCGCCGTCGCCCAAGCCTCCTCCCAGCCCATCCCACTGCGCCGCCTCGCCTTACAACTCCTCGCCGCCTGGGACCTCCCCGAGGGCCCCGAACCCATCTGGCAGCGCCCCACCCGCCCCTGGCCCCGCCTGCCCGCCCTTGCCGAATCCGCCCTCCACGAGGCCGCCAACCATGCCTTAACCGACCCCTCCCTAGCGGAATTAGCCACCACCCTGGCCGCCCGTACCACCCTCGTCCGCAGCTCCGCCCAGTGGCGCACCCTCCTCCTCCAACCCGACGCCCCTCTGCCCGAACGCCTCGCCGCCTGGCAATTCCTCTCCTCCAGCAACGCCATCGCCCCAGCCCAAGCCCAGGCCCTCACCCAGCCCGACCAACCGCCCGCCCTCCGCGCCGAAGCCCGCGCCTGGCTCATCCGCCAATCCCCCGCCACCGCCGCCCAACTCGCCAAAGACGCCCTCGCCACCGGCTCCATCCCCGAAAAACAAGCCGCCCTCCACGCCCTCAACTGGCTCCCCGGCAACGCCAACGACAACGAAAAATTCCTCCTCTCCCAAGCCCGCCTCCTCGGCACCGGCCAAGTCGAACCCGCCATCCAAGTCGAAATCCTCGAAGCCCTCCAGCGCCGCGACGTCGAAAGCCGCTCCCCCTGGCGCCGCGCCACCGAAGCCTGGGCCGCCTCCCTCGCCTCCGCCACCGACCCCCTCGCCCCCTGGCGCCCTAGCCAAGACCACGGCGACCCCGACGCCGGGCGCCGCCTCTACGAAACCCACCCCCAAGCCGCCTGCCTCTCCTGCCACTCCCGCAACGGCCAGGGCGGCCTCCTCGGCCCAGACCTCGATGGCATCGGCCAACGCCTCAGCCCCAGCGAACTCCTCGAAGCCCTCGTCCACCCCAGCGCCACCTTCGCCCCCGGCTACTCCCCGCCACCCTTCCCCCACTCCAACGATCCCGCCGCCCCACCCCTCAGCCCCATGCCGCCCCAGGGCACCCTCCTCACCTTGCGCGAACTCCGCGACCTCATCGCCTACCTCCATCTCCTCCACTAACCCCCGCTTAACCAAAAAAAGCCGCCCGCTCCTCCCGCCCCCCACCCCAGAACCGCCCCTTGTGCCGCCCTCCGACCGTGCTAAAACCCTGGGCACTCCCACAACCCCTCTCCCACAACCCACCCTCTTATGTTATCCCCCATTCGTGTCGCAGTCACCGGCGCCGCCGGCCAAATCGGTTATTCCCTCCTCTTCCGCATCGCCTCCGGGGCCATGTTCGGACCCGAGCAACCCGTCATCCTCCACCTCATCGAAATCGAACCCGCCCTCCCCGCCCTCCAAGGCGTCGTCATGGAACTCGACGACTGCGCCTTCCCCCTCCTCCACGGCGTCGTCCCCACCGCCGATTTGAACGTCGGTTTCAAAGACGTCAATTGGGCCCTCCTCGTCGGCAGCGTCCCTCGCAAAGCCGGCATGGAGCGCAGCGAACTCCTCAACATCAACGGCAAGATCTTCATCGGCCAAGGCCAAGCCATCGAGCGCCACGCCGCCCCCGACGTCCGCATCCTCGTCGTCGGCAACCCCTGCAATACCAATTGCCTCATCGCCATGAACAACGCCCCCAGCATCCCCGCCGACCGCTGGTTCGCCATGACCCGACTCGACGAAAATCGCGCCAAATCCCAACTCGCCGCCAAAGCCAAAGTCCCCGTCGCCGCCGTTTCCAACACCGCCATCTGGGGCAACCACTCCTCCACCCAGTTCCCCGACTTCTTCAACGCCCGCATCCACGGCCAACCCGCTACCAAAATCATCACCGACCACGACTGGCTCGAAGGCGACTTCATCGCCACCGTCCAACAACGCGGCGCCGCCATCATCAAAGCCCGCGGCGCCTCCTCCGCCGCTAGCGCCGCCAACGCCGTCGTCGACACCGTCCGCAGCCTCACCACCCCCACCCCCGCTGGCGACTGGACCAGCGTCTGCGTCTGCTCCGACGGCAGCTACGGCGTCCCCCAAGGCCTCATCTCCGGCTTCCCCATCCGCACCGACGGCCAGCGCTGGGAAATCGTCACCACCCTCGACATCAGCCCCTTCGCCCAAGCCAAAATCAACCTCACCATCAACGAACTCCAAGAAGAACGCCAAGCCGTCCTCAGCCTCCTCCCTTCCGCCTAATTCCCTAGCACTCCCCTCTCATGACCCTGCGCGAGCCGGAATCCGCCGACCTGCCCACCCTCACCGGGCTCATGCGCACCCGGGTCCTCCGCCCCGCCGGGGAAGGCACCTTCCCCGGCCTGGTGCTCTGGTCCGAAATCTTCCAGATCACCGGCCCCATCCACCGCACCGCCGCCCTCCTCGCCGGCCACGGCTTCGTCGTCGCCGTGCCCGAAGTCTTCCACGACCTCGAAGCCCCCGGCACCGTCCTCCCCTACGACGCCCCCGGAGCCGAGCGCGGCAACGCCCACAAAGTCGCCCGCAGCCTCGCCGCCTACGACTCCGACGCCGCCGCCGCCGTCCACTTCCTTAAACAACACCCCGCCTGCTCCGGCAAAATCGGCACCGTCGGCATCTGCCTCGGCGGCCACCTCGCCACCCGCACCGCCCTCCTCCCCGACGTCAGCGCCGCCGTCTGCTGCTACCCCACCGACATCCACCAGGGCACCCTCGGCCTCGGCCTCGCCGACGATACCCTCCGCCGCCTCGGCGAAATCCGCGCCGAATTGCTCTTCCTCTGGGGCCGCCAAGACCCTCACATCCCCCAAGCCGGCCGCCGCCTCATCCACCAAACCCTCAGCGATCTCGGCCTCCAGTTCACCTGGCACGAATTCAACGCCCAACACGCCTTCCTCCGCGACGAAGGCCCCCGCTACGACCCCGAACTCGCCCTCCTCAGCTGGCAACTCATCCTCGCCATGCTCCGCCGCTCCCTCCAAAGCGGATCCGCTCAGCCCGCGCTTCCCACCTTGTAGTCCCTCAAGTTTTAGGCATGATGGCCGCCTTATGCCATCTCAGACCCACGAACAACGCTTCGCCGCCCTCGGCCTCGAACTCCCTCCCGCCCCCCAACCCGTCGCCGTCTACCGCCCCGTCGTCGTCGTCCAACACCTCGCCTACGTCTCCGGCCACGGCCCCCTCCGCCTCGATAGCTCCCTCATCACCGGCCGCGTCGGCGCCGAACTCTCCCTCGACGAAGGCTACGCCGCCGCCCGCCAAGTCGGCCTCGCCCTCCTCGCCACCCTCCGCTCCCATTTCGGCTCCCTCGATAAAATCGCCCGCGTCGTCAAGGTCCTCGGCATGGTCAATTCCGCCCCCGATTTCTACGACCACCCCAAGGTCATCAACGGCTGCAGCGACCTCTTCGTCGAAGTCTTCGGCCGCGAACAAGGCATCGGAGCCCGCAGCGCCGTCGGCATGGGCCCCCTCCCCGGCAATATCGCCGTGGAAATCGAAGTCATTTTCGAACTCGCCTAACCCCCCATGACGGCGCTCCCCGCCCTAGCCAATGAAGCGGACATCCCGTCCCCTTCCCTCATCCTCCACTGGGACCGGGTCGAAGCAAACCTCCAACGCACCCTCGCCATCGCCGGGGACCCCGCCCGCCTCCGCCCTCACCTCAAAACCCACAAACTCCCCCAAATCGTCGCCCGCCAAGTCGCCCTCGGCATCACCCGCTGCAAAGCCGCCACCATCGCCGAAGCCGAAATGGCCGCCGCCGCCGGTGCCCGCGATATCCTCCTCGCCGCTCCCCTCATCGGCCCCAATGCCGCGCGCTTCCTCGCCCTCCAAGCCGCCTTCCCCAACGTCACCTTCGCCGCCCTCGCCGATGACGCCGACGCCGTCGCCGCCCTCAACGCCGCCGCCCTCGCCGCCGCCCAACAAGTCACCCTCCTCCTCGATCTCGACGTCGGCCAAGGCCGCACCGGCCTGCCTCCAGATGCTCAGGCCGCCGCCTTCTACCGCCACCTCGCCACCCTCCCCGGCCTCATCCCCGGCGGACTCCACGCCTACGACGGCCACCTCCACCAGCCCGACCCCGCCGAGCGCGCCGCCGCCTGCGATGCCGCCTTCGCCCCCGTCGCCGCCCTCCGCCACCAACTCGAATCCGCAGGCTACCCCGTCCCCCTCGTAGTCGTCGGCGGCACCCCCACCTTCCCCATGCACGCCCGCCGCCCCGGCGTCGAATGCAGCCCCGGCACCTGCGTCCTCTGGGACGCCGGCTACGCCGCCCACCTCCCCGACCTCGACTTCCTCCCCGCCGCCCTCCTCCTCACCCGCGTCATCAGCCGCCCCCGCCCCGACCGCCTCTGCCTCGACCTC
>CALQKQ020000244.1 GCA_943331195.2 Akkermansia muciniphila
AGTTTGTGCGTAATATTTGGCAGGAGGATGTCCATCTCTTGATGGGCCAACCGGGGATGCACGGCCGCCTGGTGCAGCTCTATGTGAATGGAAACTACTACGGCATTTATCACATCTTGGAGCATCCCGATGACGACTACATGGGGAGCTATTTTCCGGGGACGTCTGAGGACTATCATTACACGGGTGGAGGCACTACGGGAAGCCTGCACGGCACGGAGTCATGGAGTTCGGTCTGGGCCAAGTTGAAGGCTTCTTTGGGAAATTTCACTCAGGCGCAGCGCTGGGTGGATATGGATAGCCTGGTCGACTACATGGTTCTTAGTTTCTACGCGGGCAACGATTGGGATTGGAGTACGCAGCACAACTGGGGAGCGGCGGGGCCCCGCTTGCCGGACCAAGGCGGGTGGAAATTCTTCCCCCAAGACGTGGACCTCTCGCTGCAGGATGTGAATGCGGATTGCACCGACCAGACGGTGCCCGATGGCGTTTTCCAAGCCTTGATGGCGCACCCGGATTTCAAAGTGCTCTGGCGCGACCGGGTCTACCGGCATCTTTTCAACGACGGCTTGCTGACCCCGGCCAAGGCGAGCGAATCCTACCGTTACCGCCTCAATGAGATTGCCACGGCGGTGGTAGCGGAGACGGCCCGCTGGCAGCCTAGCAGTAGCGTAGGGGCCTTGCCTTGGGACCGGGACGGCGAGTGGACGGTGGAGAAAAACTATCTGCTCAACACCTTTTTCCCGCAGCGAACCGCCAAGGTTCTCAGTCAATTTAAAGCCAAGGGATGGTATCCCCTGGACGTTCCGGAAATGAGTCAGCGCGGCGGTGCGGTGGCGGCGGGCAGCCAAATCGGCCTCACCGCGACCGCCGGCACGGTCTATTACACTACTGATGGGAGCGACCCGCGGTTGGCTGGTGGGGGAGTGTCCCCCGCCGCGAAGGCCTATCAAGCCACCACGGGCAGCTTCGTTTTGGTGGAGGCCAGCGATGGGTTGGTGGGGCGCGGCGCTCGCTGGAAATATCTCGTGGCGGCGAGCGATCCTGGGCCCAGTTGGATGGCAGCGCAGTATGACGATGGAGCTTGGCCGTCGGGCCAAGTGGAGGCGGGCTATGGGGAGACCGGCCAGGGGACCGACGTGGGCATAGCGGACACGGATGCCCTCTTAGCGGGTGTGCAGCCTAACGTTACCACTTATTTTCGGCACACGTTTCAGGTGGCGGATCCGACGCGCTTTACCGGACTCAACCTGCGCCTGAAGCGGGACGATGGGGCCGTGGTTTATCTGAACGGCCGGGAGTTAATGCGTTCGGCGATGGCTGCGGGGCAGGTGGGTTTTGCCACGTTGGGCAATAGTGGAGCCAATGTTTCGGACGATGGCAACACCTGGTATAGCCAAGTTATACCATCAAGTCAGGGCTGGCTCAGCAGCGGGGCCAATACCCTAGCGGTGGAGGTGCACAATGCTTCTCCTTCTAGTGGAGACTTGACCTTTGACTTTGAGTTGAGTGCGGTTGGCCAAGTGGCGGCGCAGCCGCTCGCGATCAACGGCCCGACTCAGGTGAAAGCTCGGGCGCGCAGCGCGGCGGGGGACTGGTCTGGGATCAATGAGGCGTCCTTTGTGCTGTTGGGCACCCGGGCGGCGGCGACGGACAATCTTACCCTATCGGAAATTCACTATCATCCGGAGGGGGACGGCGACGCCGAGTTTTTGGAGTTTCTGAACACCTCTGCGGCCCCCGTGGACCTCACCGGGGTGCAATTGCATGGGGCGGTGGAGTTTGTGTTTCCCGTGGGCCTCGTCTTGCTGCCGGGGGAGCTGGTGGTGGTGGTCAAGGATGCGGTTTTATTTGAGGCCCGCTATGGCGCGGCGAGCTCACCTTGGAAACATGATGGGATTCGGGTGGCAGGAGCCTGGACGGGTTCCCTAGCCAATGGTGGGGAAACGATTGAAGTTACGGCGGCGGACCAATCTCGCCTATATGCGTTCGCTTGGAGCGATGGCGGGGACTGGCCGGGCCGGGCAGATGGCAGCGGCAGTTCCTTGGAGTTGGCGCAGCCTTGGGCGGCTCCTTTAACTCTGGAAAAAAAAGAGAGTTATCTTGGGGCGGCGGAACAGTGGCGTCCCAGCAGCGAATTTCACGGGTCGCCTGGGTTTCTCGGGAGCGGTCCTGGGGTGGGGGTCATCATCAACGAAGTGCTGTCCGCCTCCTTGGCACCGGCGCAGGATTTTATTGAGCTGTTCAATGCCGGGGCCTCGAGCCAAATTCTGGATGGTTGGTTTCTCAGCGATACCGCGAGCAATTACCGCAAATACCGTGTCCCTGAGGGCACGGCGTTGGCCCCGGGAGGGTATCTTGTTTTAACGGAAGCGCAGTTCAATCTGCCGGGAGCCCCGGGGTGCCTGACGCCTTTTTCTTTGAACAGCAACGGCGACGATGTTTTCCTGATGGAAGCGGACGCGGCGGGCCAACTGCTGCGCTTTGCCGACCGGGTAGAGTTTGGTGCTGCGCCGGGGGAGATGCCATTCGGTCGCTTTCCTAACGGTACTGGGGCCTTCAGTCTGGGCCGCCGCGTTTCTGCGGGCGCGGTCAATGGTGCGGCCTTGCCGGAGTATGCGGCCTGGGTGGCTTTGGCCTTCCCGCCGGGGGCGGGGGAAACCGCTTTGTCGGCCGATCCCGACGGCGACGGTTTGAGCAATCTGATAGAATTTGCCAGCCACATGGCGCCGCTGCGGTCGAGCGAGTCGCCTCTGGCGCTGGAGGTGGCTGATGCGGGGGCGTCTCTGGAGTTCAGTTATACGGTGCGCCAGGGCATTCCCGGACTCGTCGTCCGCCTAGAGCACTCGGTGGATCTGCGCACTTGGGATGCGAGCGGGGCTGATTTTGAAATTCTGCGCGAGCTTCCCCAAGCCGATGGGAGCGTGCGGATCACGGCTCGGCTCAAGCCCCGCGCGGCGCTGGGATTTGTCCGGCTGGCGGTCTCGCTTTGAGGCTGGCGGAGGAGGGCCTGGACAGATCGGGGAGGCGGAGGTATGGGGCAGGGCATGAGAGCGATCCTGGGAGCGGCCCTAGCCGCTATTTTGCTGAGCGCTTGTGCGGACCGCCGCCACCGCATGGTGGTCAGCGTGGCCGAGCAGCGCATGGTATTGTTAGATCAAGGCAAGCCCCTGGGGCATTTTGCGGTGAGCACGTCCAAGTTTGGCTTGGGGAGTGCGACGGCGACCCATTGCACTCCGCTGGGGCGGCACCAGGTGGCGCGGAAAATTGGTGGCGGTGAGCCCTTGGGGATGAAGTTTCGCAGCCGTCGAGCGACGGGGGAAATTGTTCCGGTGAACGCCCCGGGGCGGGATCCGATTGTGACTCGCATCCTTTGGCTGCGCGGCTTGGAGCCGGGCAACCGCACGAGCTATGGGCGCTATATTTATATCCACGGCACTCCCGAAGAGGCCCGGTTGGGGAAGCCAGCTAGTTTCGGCTGCGTGCGCATGGCCTCGCGGGACATTGCGTGGCTTTACGACCAGGTGGGCCAGGGGGCGCGGGTTGACATTGTGCCGGGGCCGCTGGGCTCCGCTGGGCCATGACCGCGCCTGAGGGGCCGAGGGCAGGCGATGTCTTCGCCTATGGATCGCTCATGTTTGCCCGGGTGTGGGAAAAGGTGACGGGGGAAGCGCGGCCTGGGCAGCCTGCTTGGCTCGCTGACTATGCCGCGCGCGCCTTGTGCGGCCAGAGCTATCCGGCGCTGGTGCCGGAGCGCGGGGCCTGCACGCAGGGGGTGCTGTATGAGGCGGTGTCGCCGGAGGCGCTGGCGCGCTTGGACGCTTTTGAGGGGGGCTTTTATGAGCGGGTCGAGCTGCGGGTGCGGCGACCCGCAGGCCTGGCTGGGCGGGCATGGGTCTATGTGGCGGCTTGCCCCGAGGCACCCGAAATCCTCGCGGAGGCCTGGGATGCGGGGCGCTTTGCGAGGGAGGCACTGGAGGAATTCCTCCGCGCTGATGCGGGATTTTCTCAAGGTGGAGGGGGGTGAAATTGGGGCGCGACAAGGGGCAAATCTCGCTAAGATGGGCCATGACCCGCGCCCGACTGCACGCTGCCTCCCCTGAATTCTCCCGCCTGGCCTTTGGCACGTGGCGCTTGCTCGACAGCCCTGCTAGGGCAACGCCCGAGGGCCTGCTGGAGTTGCTCAAGACCTGTCTCGACTGCGGCATCACCACCATCGACACGGCGGAGATCTATGGGGGCTACCGGGTGGAGGAACTGGTGGGCGCAGCCCTGGCTTTGGATGCGGGAGTGAAGCAGCGGATGGAACTCATCACCAAAGCGGGCATCTATGTTCCTAACTCCTTTCATCCTGAGCGCCGCTTTGCGCACTATAATGCGGCGGCTAGCCGCTTGGTGAAGAGCGCGGAGAAGTCGCTGCGCTGGCTGGGGGTCGAGGTGTTGGATTGCTTTTTGGTGCACCGCCCGGACTGGCTCGGATCAATTGACGAGACGGCTGCGGGGCTCAACCAGCTGCTCCAGGAAGGCAAGATTCGCAGCGCGGGAGTTTCTAATTACTCTGCTAGTCAATTTGCCGCGTTGAGCACTCGGATGGACCAACCTTTGGTGACGAATCAGGTGGAGTTTCATCCGTTCCACCTGGATCCGATCCACGATGGGGTGTTTGACCAATGTCAGGAGCGGCGCTTGCGGCCGATGGCTTGGTCGCCCATGGCGGGGGGCCGTCTCTTTGCGGAGGATGACGCGGCGGCCGTCCGGCTGCGCGCGGCTTGCGCCGCCATGGCGGAGCGCTACGATGGCGCTAGTCCTGACCAATTGGTATTGGCGTGGATTTTAGCTCATCCCGCAGGGCCGGTTCCCGTGTTGGGGACCACGCGGGTGGAGCGGGTGCAGGCTGCCGCCGCCGCTCTGAATCTGGCGCTGAGTCGGGAAGATTGGTATGGGCTTTGGGAGGCCGCGCAAGGTCGCCGGATTCCTTGAGCTGAACCCATTTTTTAAAACAAAGCCCATGGCACCGCCCCTCCTCGTTGCTGAACTTACTTGTCGGCCACCGCTTTCCTATCCTGGCCGCAGCATCCGTCCGGATGATGTTTGGCAGGATCTGCGGGTGCAGGTTCGCTTTCGCATTCTTTAGATTTTTGCAAAAAATGACCGGTTTGCCGCCACCGCCGCTGCGGGTTTTTTATAGTCCGGCCTATGTGGTGGAGGCTGGGCTGGAGACGGTGACCAAGGCGCGCTATCTGGCTCGCCTGTTGGCGGATGGGGAGGCGGGCCCGGTGGTTGTGAGCGCACCGCAGGCGGCGACGCGCGCCGAGCTCTTGCGGGTCCATTCGGGAAAATACGTGAGAGAAGTGTTGTCGGGCGGTGGGGGTGATCTGGCCTGCGGGCCCTGGTCGGTTGAGTTGCTAGGGAGTGTGTTGGCCAGCACGGGGGGGATGCGCGACGCCGCACTGGAGGCGCTGCGGCATGGGCGATCGGGCAGCCTGTCGAGCGGGCTGCACCATGCGCGGCGGGGTGCGGGCACTGGCTTTTGTGCCCTAAACGGCTTGGCCCTCGCGGCGTTGACGGCGCTTGAGGAGGTGGGGACGGTGGGGATTCTCGACCTCGACGCCCATTTTGGCGGGGGGACCGCCCAGATCTTGCGGCGTCACCCAGGGGTGCGCCTAGCGGATGTCAGCGTGCGGCAATACGACCGCTGGCGGCCGGGTCCTGGGGAGCCTCACTTTGTGGAACTGGTCGGGGATGCGGCGTGCTATTTGGAAGCGGTGCGGCGGTCCACGGAGGCGTTGGAGGGGGTTGGGTTATTGAATTACAACGCGGGCATGGACGTCCATGAAGCGGCGGGAGGGCTGCGGGGGATTGGGACGGAGCATATTTGCGAGCGGGAGCGCTGGGTGGTCGACTGGGCCCGGTCGCGGGGCATCCCGCTGCTTTTTGCGTGGGCGGGGGGCTATCAGTGGGGCGGGCTGAGCCTGGAGGGGATCGCGCGGCTCCACTTGGAAA
>CALQKQ020000245.1 GCA_943331195.2 Akkermansia muciniphila
CTTAGTGGCGCAGGAGGAATTCCTTGGCGTTGAGGAGACTCCACGCGAGGTCTTCCAGGGCGGCGCGGCGTTGTGAGGGATCTGCTAGGAGCGGGGCCAGGTGCTGCTCCTCCACGGCGGAGGGAGGGCGGCTCAAGGTGCGCCAATAGAGGTCGCGCACGGCATCGGCGGGGTCGAGAAAAGGATCGGCTAGGGCGGCGAGGTGGTTGTCGGCGGCGGCGATGGCGGCGGCGATGCCTGGTCCGCTGGTGAGGGTGAAGACTTGGGAGAGGGAGCTCTCATCGCTGCGCTCGCAGCCGCAGGTGGTGGTGCGGGGGGACTTGCCGAACTGCTTGAGAAAGCGGTCGCTCTCGGTCGGTTTGGGGCTGCGGGCACCAAACCTAACGCCAGGCAGAGCCGAGGCGGTTTTGGCATCGGGATAGGCCGCAAAATCGGGAGTGCGCTCTAAGGCGCGGTAGATGGCGTCGAGCAGGGCCTCGGCAGGAAGCCGCCGCGGCAGCGGGTGCGAGTAGTTCAGGGCGTCGTCGGCATTGCCGGGGAGGGGGGTGCTGGAAAGTTGGTAGCTGCGCGACTGGCAGATCAGGCGGATGAGCGGCTTGGCCTTCATGCCGTGTTCGATAAAATAGGTCGTCAGGGCGTCGAGCAGGGCCGGATTCGACGGCGGATTGGTCAGGCGGAAGTCATCGATGGGATCGACCAGCCCGCTGCCCATGAGGTGCGACCACAGGCGGTTGACTTGCACTTTAGCAAAGAGGGGGTGTTCCGGGCGGGTCATCCAGCTGGCGAGGGACTCCAGGTGATTGGTGTCCGGGGCCAGGTCGGCCTTTTCGCCTAAAAGCCCTGGAGGGGGTTCCGCCTTGGTGCGGGGGTCCTTCAGTTCCGCCTGGTTGCTCAAATAGAGCACTTGTTCGCCGACGAACTCTAGCTTGTCATTCTCGTCGCGCCGCTTGTTTTCCAAAATGGTGTAACCGATGCGATCGAAGACGGCGGAGAAGCGATAGTAGTCGTCTTGGGTCCAGTGCTCAAAGGGATGGTTGTGGCATTTGGCGCAGCCGAGGCGGGTTCCCAGGAACACTTGGGCGGTGGCCTCGGCGCGCTGGGTGGGCTCGCGCAGGGAGCGGTAAAAGTTGGCCGGAGCATTCCCGTAAGTGCTCCCCAGGGACGAGACCACGGCGCGGGCAAAGGCGTCGAGCGGGCGGTCCTCGGCGACGCCTTGGCGGATCCACCCGTGGAAGGCGGTCACGCCCGTACTATCCAAAAGCCGCTCTTCGACGCGGAGGAGGTCGGCCCACTTCAAGGTCCAGTGGTCGGCATACCCTGGACTTTCGAGCAACGCATCGATCAACTGGGCCCGCTTGGCCGGGTCGCGGTTCGCCACAAAAGCCTCTGCCTCCTCGCGCCGGGGAATTTGCCCGCACAAGTCGAGATAGGCGCGGCGCACGAAGGTGGCGTCGGAGCACTCCGGGGAGGGCAGGGTGCGCATGCGCTGCAACTTGGCGAAAACCCCTTGATCCACCAGATTGCGGGGTTCCGGGGCCCTCCAAGCGATGTCCGGGCGGTTCCCCAAAAAAGCTAGGCGCACCGGGGTTTTAAACTGTTCAAAGCGCACCACCACGGTGGTTTCCCCCGCTTGCTGGGCCTGGACGAGGCCCTCGCGGTTCACTTTGAGCAGGAAATTGGACGGCTCATAGACCGCCCAGCGGGTCACGTCGCGCGCCGTGCCATCGGAAAACGTCGCGGTGGCGCGGAGCTGCACTTCCCGCTGCGAAGCCTCCAGCACCGCCTCCGCCGGACTAACCGTCAGGGAGGAAAGCACCGGGCTGTCCGGCGCGTCCAACAGCGCGCCCCCCGCGATCCAATCGCGCAGCAGGCGGAATTCCTCCGAGTTTGGGGCAAAGCGCTCGCCGCCCTCGTGCTCAGTGAGGGCGGCGGGCTTCTGCAAAAGAAAGCTGGCCTCGGGTTGGTCGATGTTGAGGCGCTTGCTGCGGAGGTTTTGCGTGAGCACAGCGTGGTCGGTGGCGGGATGTTCGCCGCGCAGGCTCAATTTCAAATTCCCCTTTCCGCCGCCGCTTCCGTGGCAGGCACCCATGTTGCAGCCGGAGCGGCTCAGCAGGGGCATGATCTCGTGGGTGAAGCTGGGGGTGGCCTGCGCCGCGCTGATCGTCGCCAGGGAGGCGGCGGCGAAAAAGGATAGGGGCGACGGGTTCATGGGGCAAATCAGGGGGCTAGCCCAAGTCAACGCCGCGCTGGCGGAGCGGCTTTCACGCGGGCGCGCGCCACACCGCCCCGCCGGCCCGGCCCCGCCCTATTTGAAAAACTTCTTGGCATCCACCCGCGCGGGCTTGGCATCTCCCGCTGGCTTGGTTGGCTCGGCGGTGGGCTTCGCGGCATCGGCAGGCGCGGCGGGCGGCTCCGGCGCGGCCTCCACCGGGGCGGGCTCCGAGGGAATCGCCGGCGGCGCATCCGATGCTAGGATTTTGACTTGCTCGGGGGAGTTCAGCTTAATCTCCAATTTGCCGGGATCCTCTTTGGCGGCGCCCTTTTTGCGGAATTCGATCACGGTGCCGGTCACTTCGATGGTCTTGCCTTTATAGAGCTTCGCCGGGCTGCCGCCCTCGAATTTGTCATAGCGGTCTTTCCACGCAATCAGGGTGAACTTGCCGCCTTCCAGATTGAGAAAGGTCATCCCTTTGGGCGACTCAAAGGCATCCGTCACCTTGCCCGTGATGATGCTCTTCTTCCCCACCAGGGCGCGCACCGCCGTTTCCTCCATGGCCTTGGCCCGGGGCAGGTCCTCGGCGCGGAGGGCCGCTAGGGGACTGACAAAACACAGCAAGACAGCGAGAGGACAGCAAAAGCGCATGGAAGTGGGGCAGCGTGGAAGGTTTCAGTTGGCAAGGCGACCGCCGCGATGGGGCCGCCCCCCACGCTCCGGGGGACCAGTCGGCTCTGCAACGTTTTTGTGCGATTGCAGGAAGGCCCGCTTTCCGTCGAGCGTGACCCCATGAATTCGACGGACATCGCCTCTTTGGTAACAAGTATCGTGGAGCGCCTGCGCGGCCGCGGTCTCCGCCGCACCAAGGCGCTCGATCTCCTCATCACCGAAATGGCCCAGCACGGCCAACCCATGACCATCGCCGATCTCACGGCCACCCCTAGCCTTTCCGGGCAATGCGACCCAGCCACGGTCTACCGCCTCCTCATGAAGTTAGAAGAGCACGGCGTAGTCCGCCGCCTCGGCCTCCACGACCGCGCCACTTATTTCATCCTGGTGCAGCACGGCCAACACCACGATTACCTCGTCTGCACCGGCTGCGGCAAGATTGCGGAAATCGACATCGAATGCCCCGTGCGCACTCTGGAGCGGAAGTTAGAAAAACAGTCCGGCTTCCACCACGTCTACCACGAGTTAGAGTTCTTCGGAGTCTGCCCCGCCTGCCACCAAGGCAAGGAGCATGAGGGCCGCGCCCATTGTTGTTAAGACGAATCCAGCGGCGCAGGGCGGGACCCCCTTTGCTAGGGAATCCCGCCCGCCACCTCAGGCGAGGGCGTCGGCGCAGCGGCCGCAGAGCTGCGGATGCAGCGGGCGGACCCCGATGTCGGGAAGGTGCCGCCAGCAGCGCTGGCACTTGTGGTGGGCGGTGCGGCTGACCCGCGCCGTCGGGACCGCGACATCGCTTTCGCGGATCTGCAGGTCGCTCAGAATAAAGTATTCCTCGGCATCGCTGCGCTGCGCTAGGGCGGCGGCGGCGGCACTGCCCGCGGGGACTTCCAGCACCGCGGCGGCTTCCAAGTTGCTGCCGATGAGTTTTTCTTTGCGGGCCTTGTCCACTTCCAACATCAAGACGTCGCGCAGCTTCTGCAGCTCTCCGATTTGCAGGGTCGCGGCGTTGCCCGCGAAAGCGGGGTCGGGCACTGGAAAATCCTGCTCGTGCACGCTGCCCGCCTGGCCGGCAAACTCCCAGGCCTCATCCGCGGTGAAGGCCAAAATCGGCGCCAACAAGCGACAGAGGCTATCCAAGACGCGGTGCATCGCGGTCTGGGCGCTGCGGCGGCGCTGACTATCCAAAGCGTCGCAGTACATCCGATCCTTGGAAATATCCACATAGAGCGCGCTCAAATCCACGGCGCAGAATTGATTTAAGGTGATGAAAACCTTGCGGAAATCATACAGCGCATAGGCCGCCAAGCACTCCGCCGTGACCGCGTGGAGGCGCTCCAAGATCCAGCGGTCCAGCATCGTCAGCTGCTCCGCTGCCACCGCCTGGGCGGCGGGCTGGAAGCCCCCGAGATTGGCTAGAAGGATGCGCAGGGTGTTGCGGAAGCGACGATAGACTTCGCTGTTTTGTTCAAAAAGCTTGTCCGAGAAGGGCACGTCGTGGGTCCAGTCCACGCTGCTCACCCAGAGGCGGACCAGATCCGCGCCGTATTTGTTATAGTAGTGCTCGGCGTTGATCGGCTTGTCGCCGCTCTTGGAGATCTTGGCCCCGCTGGTATCGGTGACAAAGCCGTGGGTCATGACCGCCTTGTAGGGCGCCCGACCGCGGTGGATCACGCTGCACATCAGGCTGCTCTGAAACCATCCCCGGTGCTGATCCGTGGCCTCAATGTACAAGTCGGCCACCCCCTGGTGCCCCGCGTACTCCGGTCGCGCCTCGGTCACCGCGATGCTGCTGCACCCAGAATCAATCCACACGTCCAGGGTGTCCTTCCCCTTGGTCCAGGTCGCGGGCAGGTCCAGCAGGGCGCAGAGCTCGGCATCGGTTTTCTCAAACCAAACATTGGTCCCGTGCTGCTCCACCAGGGCCGCCACCTTGCGGGCCACTGCGGCGTCTAGCACCGCCTCCCCATCCTCCCGATAAAACACTGGCAGCGGCACCCCCCAGGTGCGCTGGCGGCTGATGCACCAGTCCGGGCGACTCTCCACCGTGCCGTGGATCCGATTGCGACCCCACGGCGGCAACCACTGGGTCTCGTCAATTTCCGTCAGGGCGCGCTGGCGCACCGCATCGATTTTGAGAAAATACTGCGGCACCGCCCGGAAGATGATCGGCAGTTTACTGCGCCAACAGTGCGGGTATTGGTGCACATATTTCTCCCGCCCGAGCAAGTGCCCACTAGCCGCGAGCATGGCAATGATAGGCTCATTGGCGGCAAACACATTGACCCCGATCAAGGTCGGCAAGCCCGCCTCCGCCGTAAAATTGCCGTCGTCGTCCACCGGCGAAATGAGCCCCAGCCCGTGCTCGCGCCCCGCGATGTAGTCTTCCATCCCGTGGCCCGGCGCGGTGTGCACCTGCCCCGTGCCCGCGTCGTCAGTGACAAAGCTGGTGGCAATCACCCGACTGAAGCGCTCCAAAAACGGATGCTGCGCCAGCGACCCTGCCAATTCCGCCCCCGCCACGGCCCGCGCGCTGGCTGGGTCCAGCACAAAGCCAGTCTTCTGCCCAAAGGACTCCACCAAGGCCTCCGCGATCACCAAGGTCTCCTGCCGCCCGTCCTCATGGGCAAAGCGCCCCAGCACATAGCGGAAACCAGGACTGACCATGATCCCGAGATTCGCCGGCAAGGTCCAGGGCGTGGTCGTCCAGATCACAAAAGATCCCCCCGCTTCCGCCACTAACCCATCCGTAGCGGGGAACTTCACAAAAATCGCCGGCGACACCTTTTCCTGGTACTCGACCTCGGCTTCGGCTAGGGCCGTTTTGGCGCCATAGCTCCACTGCACCGGCCGCTGGCTGCGGTACACCAAGTCCTGGTCCACCGCCGTCGCAAAGAAACGCATCACCGTCGCCTCGTAGTTAGCCGACAAGGTCAAGTAGGGGTGGTCCCAGTCGCCCAGCACGCCCAGGCGCCGGAACGAAGCCTTTTGCACCTCAATCCACTTGCGGGCAAATTCCTCCGAGCGCCGTCGGATTTCCGGAGCACTCAGGCCCGCCGCTTCCCGCACCACCTTGAATTCGATCGGCAACCCATGGC
>CALQKQ020000246.1 GCA_943331195.2 Akkermansia muciniphila
CCTCCGGCATCATGCTGGGCTGCCTCCCATGATGCTGGGCCGCCTCCGGCATCGCTGCCGGGCGTGTCCACCGGACCCGATTTTGCGGGGGATTTTGAGGGCGGAAGGGACTCGCCTAACACGTGAGCTTAGGGAGGTCAGAGAAGACGGCTGATGCCCCGTCGGAGGGGTGGAAAGCGCCCCATGGGCGGGTTTCAGCTTTCGGTTTTAGGGTTACCCAGGAGGGTTACCCAGGAGACTTAAATGCTGGGAGAACTTAGGGTTTGAGTCTGATGCGGCAGAGCCAGGCGTCGGCGCAGATGTAGAGGAATTCCTGGTGGGGGCCTCCGAAGCAGCAATTGCCGGTGGCGGCGAAGGTTTCGAGGCGGCCGAGAAGTTTTCCTTGGGGGGACATGATGTGGACGCCGCCGGGGCCGGTGGCCCAGAGGTTGCCTTGGGGGTCGACTTTGATGCCGTCGGGGAGGCCTTTGTATTTTCCGCTTTGGGCCATGGGGGTGACGTCGGCGAAGACGCGGCCGGGGCCGAGGGTGCCGCTGGGGAGGAGGGGGTAGGCCATCCAGAGGGCGGCCTTGGGGTCGGACTGGGCGACGTAGAGGGTTTTTTCGTCGGGGGAGAGGGCGACGCCGTTGGGGAAGGGGAGGTCCTTGGTGAGGAGGGAGACCTGGCCGTCGGGGGCGAGGCGGTAGACGCCGTTCCAGGGGATTTCGCGGGTGTCCTGATCAGAGGGGCCTTTGGGGAGGCCGTAGGGGGGATCGGTGAAGTAGATGATGCCGTCGCGGTCTTGGCAGGCGTCGTTGGGGCTATTGTAGCGCTGGCCTTGGAAGTTGTCGGTGAGGGTGCGTTTTCCGCCGCCGGGGCCGAGGAGGGAGAGGCGGCGGTCGCCGTGTTCGCAGGAGATGAGGCGGCCTTGGGGGTCGATGAGGAGGCCGTTGGAGCCGGATTCGCGGCTGTAGGGGAGGGGGCCGGTGTAGCCGGAGGGTTTGAGGTAGGGAGTGAGGCCTTGGCCTTCTTTCCATTGGTAGACGGTGTTTTGGGGGACGTCGGAGAAGAGGAGGGCGTCAAGGGCGGGGGACCAGACGGGGCCTTCGGACCAGTCGAGGCCGGAGGCGAGGACTTCGATGGAGGCACCGGGGGGGACTAGGGCGTCGAGGGCGGGGTCGAGGCGGATGATTTGGCCCAAGGTGGGGCGCGGGGTGGGGTCGTCGGCGCGGGCGAGGGCGGGGGCGGCGAGGAGGGAGAGGACGAGCAGGAGGGCGGGGTGCATGAGGACCGGGGGTTTTAGGGCTGAATGCCTTCAAGGAAGGTGCGGTAGAAGGCGACGCCGCGCTCGAGTTCTTCGAGGGAGACCCATTCGTCGGCGGTGTGGGCTTGGGCGATGGAGCCGGGTCCGGCGGCGACGGCGGGGATGCCGACGGCGGCGAGCCAGGCGGCGTCGCAGAACCAGGGGGCGCCGGCGAGGCCGGAGCCGCAGGCGGCGAGTTGTTGGACGAGGGGGTGATCGGAGGGGGTGTCGAGGGGGGCGCAGATGGCGTCTTTGCTGGGGAGGAGGACGGCGTCGGGGGCGAATTCGCGGAGGAAGTCTTGGAGGAGGTTGAGGATGCCGACGTGGTGGACGGCGGGGGTGAAGCGGATGTCGAGTTGGATGGAGCAGGCGTCGGGGACGATGTTGGCGCGGGTGCCGCCTTGGATCATGCCGAGGTTGAGGGTGCTGTCGCCGAGGACGGGGTGGCGGAAGGCGGGGTCGGTGAGGCGGGGGAGGAATTCGCGGTAGAGGGCGGCGATGAGATCCTGCATTTTGAGGATGGCATTTTCGCCGAGTTCGGGGCGGGCACCGTGGGCGGCGCGGCCGGTGGTGGAGAGGCGGCACCAGTAGGAGCCTTTGTGGGTGTGGACCACGGCGCACTCGGTGGGTTCGCCGACGAGGGCGAAGTCGTAGTCGGCGGCGTATTTGGCGGCGAAGTCGCGGGAGCCCCATTGGCCGGTTTCTTCGCCCATGAAGCCTGCGAAGGTGATTTCGGCGCCGAGTTCGGGGAGGCGGGGGCCGATTTCTTGGAGGGCGGCGAGCATGGCGGCGAGGGTGCCTTTGGTGTCGCAGGCGCCGCGGCCGTAGAGGCGGTTTTGGCGGATGTCGCCGCCGAAGGGGTCGATGGTCATGCCGGCGACGCTGACGGTGTCGGTGTGGGGGGCGAGGAGGAGGCGTGGTTTGGGGCGGCCGGAGGGGGAGGGGCGGGAGGGGAAGTGGGCGATGACGTTGGGGCGGCCGGGGAGGACGTCTTCGTAGCGGACGGAGGCACCGAGTTGGGCGAGGAAGGAGCCGATGAATTCGGCGCAGGCTTTTTCTCCGGTGAAGGGGGTGCCGGGATCGCCGTCGGGGTTGACGCTGGGGATGGCGATGAGGTCGCGGCAGAGGGAGATGACGGGGGACATGGAAGGGGGAGCCGGAGGTGGGGCGCGGGTCAGGGGCGGGGTGCGGGCTGGAGGGCGGCCTGGAGTTGGCGGGCCTCGGCGAGGGCTTGGTCGACGGAGTCGGCGAGGACGGTGAAGTGGCCCATTTTGCGGCCGGGGAGGGCGCGGCGTTTGCCGTAGAGGTGGAGGCGGGCGCGGGGGTGCTGGAGGAGGGGGGTCCAGTCGGGGGCTTGGTCGGGGGCGGGCCAGAGGTCGCCGAGGAGGTTGACCATGGCGGCTGGGGTGTGTTGGCGGGGGTCGGCGAGGGGGAGGCCGGTGATGGCGCGGAGTTGTTGTTCGAATTGGTTGCTCAGGCAGGAGTCGAGGGTGTGGTGGCCGGAGTTGTGGGGGCGGGGGGCGATTTCGTTGACGAGGAGGAGGTCGTCGCTGGTGAGGAAGAATTCGACGGCGAGGGTGCCGGTGTAGTCGAGGGCGGCGGCGATTTTTTCGGTGAGGGCGGTGGCTTGGGCGGCGACAGCGGGGGAGATGCGGGCGGGGGAGAGGGAGAGGTCGAGGAGGTGGTGGGCGTGTTGGTTTTCCGTGGGGGGGAAGGCGGCGAAGGAGCCGTCGAGGGCGCGGGCGGCGACGACGCTGATTTCTTTAACGAAGGGGATCCACTGTTCGAGGACGCCGCGGGGGGCGGCGAGGTGTTGCCAGACGAGGGCGGGGTCTTCGCCGCCGGTGAGTTTTTGTTGGCCTTTGCCGTCATAGCCGAAGTCGGCGGTTTTGAGGACGCAGGGGGTGCCTAAGGCGGCGATGGCGGCGGCGAGTTCGGCGGGGTTTTTGACGATGTGGAAGGGGGCGTGGGGGACGCCGAGGTCGCGGAGGAAGGATTTTTCGCGTTCGCGGTTTTGGCAGGTTTCGAGGGCGCGGCGGCCTGGGCGGACGGGTTTGAGGGATTCGAAGGAGGCGAGGAGGTCGCTGGGGAGGTTTTCGAATTCCATGGTGATGAGGTCGACATCGCGGAGGAATTGGAGGCGGACGTGGTCGTCGAAGTAGGTGGCGTTGATTTCGAGGTCGGCGAGTTGGCCGGCGGGGCTGCCGTGGGGTTCGTTGGTGTAGACGGCGACGCGGTAGCCGGCGCGTTGGGCTTCGCGGGCGAGCATGCGGCCGAGTTGGCCGCCGCCGAGGATGCCGATGGTGCGACCGGGAAGGAAGATGGGGGCGGGTTTCATGGGGGCAGCTGGTCCTGAGTGGCGAGGACTTGGGCGGTCTGGGTGGTGCGGAAGGTGAGCCAAGCGGCGGCGATGGTGGGGTCGCTGAGGGCGAGGAGGGAGGCGGCGAAGAGGGCGGCGTTGGTGGCACCGGCTTTGCCGATGGCGAAGGTGGCGACGGGGACGCCGCCGGGCATTTGGACGATGCTGAGGAGGGAGTCGATGCCTTTGAGGGCTTTGGATTCGACGGGGACGCCGAGGACGGGGAGGGTGGTCATGCTGGCGGTCATGCCGGGGAGGTGGGCGGCGCCGCCGGCACCGGCGATGATGACTTGGAGGCCGCGGGGGGCGGCGGATTTGGCGTAGTCGACGAGGAGGTCTGGGGTGCGGTGGGCGCTGACGACGCGGGTTTCGTAGGGGATGTGGAGTTTTTGGAGGATGAAGGCGGCGTGTTGGAGGGTTTCCCAGTCGGAGATGCTGCCCATGATGATGCCGACGCGAGGGGCCTGAGGAGGAGGGGTGCTGGAGGGTTGCGGGTCGGGCATGGTAGGGGATGTGCGTCAGGGCGGGGGCTGCTGCAAGCGGGGAGCGGGGGGGAGGTCGCGGCCGAGGCGGGCTTGGAGGTCGCGGAGGAGGGCGGCGAGGAGGTCGGAGGCGGGGAGGGGGAAGCGGAAGGTGAGGAGGAGGCGGTCTTCGGGGCGTTGGATGATGAGGTTGGCGCTGAGGAAGGTGTTTTCTTGGCGGAGTTGGGCGCCGGCGAGGGAGATGCGGAGGCTGCGGGGGCGGAAGCGGTGGCGGAAGAGGAAGCAGAGGGAGCCGGGGTGATCTTGGGGGGCGAGGAGGGTGCCGCAGCGGTGGGGGAGGAGGCCGGGGAGGCCTTGGGAGGAGCCGCTGAGGCAGGGGACGGCCCAGGCGGGGGAGGAGGAGGGGCCGAAGAGGGCGGCAAGTTGGCTGGCCTCACCGGGGGCGAGGACGGCTGGAGGGGTGGCCTTGAAGGGGGCGGGGGCGGTGCCGAAGTATTTTTTCCAGAGGAGGAGGAGGTTGGCGAAGATGAGGCGGAGGAGGCGGGGGAGGAAATACCAGGTGGCGAGGAGGAGGGCGAAGCAGGCGGCGGCGCCGGTGACGGGGGCGCGGAGGAGCCAGAGGAGAAGGGTGGCGACGGCGGCGTCTTCTGCTAGGCTGGCGAGGGAGTTGGTGAAGGGTTCTGGGGAGGCGTTGAGGAGGAGGCGGATGCCGGATTTGGTGAGGTGGGCGGCGAGGGCGACGAGGAAGGCGGCGGCGGCGATCCAGGGAGTGGCGTAGGGGGAGAGGGGGGCACCGTCGAGGATGATGAGGGCGAGGGCGGTGGCTCCGACGGGGCGGACGAGGGTGTGGAGGGCGTCCCAGAGGCTGTCGAACCAGGGGATTTTATCGAGGATGAATTCGATGAGGAAGAGGAGGAGAGCGGTGCCGAGGAGGGCGGGGTGGGCGAGGGGGGCGAGGGCGGGAGCGAGGTCGGGGTGGATCCAGCCTTGGCGCAGGGAGAGGCTGAGGAGGAAGGTGGCGAGGTAGAGGTTGATGCCGGAGAGGAAGGCGAGGCCGAGGATGAGGCAGAGGAGAGAGAGCATGGCGGGCGGGGTGGGAAGGAGAACGTGCCGTGGAGGAGCGCGGCTGGGGTTACAAAGCATGGGGGAATTTGCCATGGGATGCGGGGAAAAAAAAACCGCCCACCCCGGGGTGAGCGGGGGGGCGGCAGGGCGCGCGAAGCGAGGGCCTAGTAGCCGTAGTAGGGGCGGGGCTGCGGGCGGTTGTAGTTGTTATTGTAGTTGTTGTAGTTCCGCTGGTCTTGGGAGTTGCCGACGGCGTTGCCGCCGACGGCACCGAGGGCGCCTCCGATGGCGGCACCTTCGAGGCCGCGGCCGCTTTGGTGGCCAATGATGCCGCCGAGGGCGGCGCCGCCGAGGCCGCCGACGACGGCGCCGGTTTGGGCATTGGGGCCGGAGGCGCAGGAGACGGCGGCGAGGGCGAGGGCGAGGACGCTGAGTTTGAGGAGTTTGGGTTTCATGGGTGTTGGGTGTGGGAGGGTGCGGCGGGCCGCCGGGAGGTGAGACGGCGCTGGGCGGTTAGGGATTCAATGAATACCGACTTATCCCGGGGCCAGCGCGCCTGCTGAACGAGGGGATCTTGGCATTAGGGAGGTTTTTGACAAAGGAAAAATGGAAGTGGGGATCAATTACTGCCCGCGCGGGCGAGGTGGAGGGCTTTAAGCCTGAACGGTGTAGGTTTGGAGGCGGCCCCAGGCGGGCCATTTTCCGTCCTTGGGTTGGGGTTGGCCGGTGGAGCCGGCGAGGAGGAGGGATTGGCCGTCGGGGGAGAAGCGGGCTTGGGTGA
>CALQKQ020000247.1 GCA_943331195.2 Akkermansia muciniphila
CCGTCGGCGAGGGGCTGGGCCTTGTCGGTGGGCTGGTAGGCATCGCGGCGATAGGCGGAGCGGTCGCTCCATTCCGCGACGGGCCCCTTTTGGGCGACGGCTCCGGCGTCGAGCCAGACGTCGGGGGCGCCGAGCCAGCGTTGATTGGGGGAGAAGGCCTCCACTTGGAGCGCGCTCATGGCGGGGGGCAACGTCGGCGCGTTGAGGTCCTTGATGCTGAGGCGAATGGCTGCTTTTTGAAAGCCTGCGGCGACATCGACGGAGAGCTTGCCCTCGAGCACGTCGGCGTAGGAAAACGCGGTGCCGGCGGGGAGTGGGGCGGTTCCGAGCAGCCAGTTGAGCCCTGGGGTTTCCTCGAGCAGGGACAGTTGGAGATTGGCGGCGGGGGTGTCGGTGTCGATGATAGGGAGGTAGATGCCGGCGCTGCCGCCGGCGGTCACGACGAGCAGGCTGTCCTGCAACAGGGGCGCGGTGTTAGCGACGTGGGGATCGGTGGCGTTGCGGAATTCGTTGAGGTTGCTGAGCAGGTCGCGGTCGGGATCTAGCGCGGCATCATTTTTGGAGAGCGGATTGAGGCCGTAGCGGGTCTCCCACCAGTCGGGGAGGCCGTCGCTGTCGCTATCGGGCAGGGGCAGTTCCGTCTTGAAGTCGAGCCGCAGTTCCTGCCCGCGTTGGGCGAAGCTAGTGATCAACTGGGCCGCCTGACTGGGGTCCAGCAACTCGGCTGGATAGCCGTTTACGGTGGCCGATTGGATCAGGTACGGGGTGGGCAGGCTGCTCAGCGCCAGGGTAGAGGACAGGCGGTCGGCGGCGGGTTCGGTCTCTTGGGAAATGCTGGTGCGGTAGGAGAACTCGCTGCTGGCCCCGACCTCTCGCAGCGGGACGTCGAGTTCAAGGACGTGGCTGGGCGTCTGGGCATTGACCAATTTGACATGGAGCGTCCCGCTGAAGAGTTGGTAGCGGCCGCCGGCCCCGGTCTTGAAAACCTTGCCATAAACCGCGAGCGGCGGCTCGGCGATGGATGCGGCGGTGGCGGGCAGGCTCGCGGCCATAGACAACAGCAAATGGAGAAGCGGGAGCAGGGCGAAGGTGCGGAAGGACATGGCAGGCGGAAAGGGAAGGCGGGTGATGGAAAGGATCGAGGGGTCAGCGCGGGGGAGTCGGCAACTCGGGCCGGGCGGGCCGGGCGGGCGTGGTCGCGGCGGCGGGCGGCAGCGGTGCCAGGGCGGGGAGTTTGTCGTCGAAACGCTGCACCTGGGCGGCGCTCAGGATGTTGCGGGTGAATTCGGCTTCGATGTCGCGGCGGCGCTTTTCCAGCAAGGTTTGCGCGAGGCGCGGGCGGGCCTCGTCAAACGACGGGGCGCGGGAGGCGCGCCGCTCGGTCAGGCGCACCAGAAAGAGGCCTTCTTTGGTGGCGGTCACCGCGCTCAACTCGCCGGGTTGCTGCAGCGCGGCGGCGGCCTCGAGCACGGCATTGCGCCAGGGGTCGCTGCCCGGCGCATCGTCCAACCAGCCGAGGTCGCCCCCGATGAGGCGGGAGGATTTGTGCTCGGTGTTGCCCACGGCGAGGGGGCCGAAACCGTCTGGGATGGGGAATGGTTCGGCGGCCGCGGCGACTTGCGCGCGGATTTGCTCCAGCCGGGGCCGGTAGCGCGCCTCCAGCGGTGCCTGGCCCCGGGTGTTGAACCAGAGGACCGCCAGCTTCACGGCGGCGGGCTTTTGCAAGGTCGTGTCGCGCCCGGCCTCGTAGGCGGCGCGCAGTTCTTCATCGGAAATGTTCACCGCATCCAGCAGTGGTTTGAGTTGCTGTTCCTGGAGGCGCGCGATGAGCAAGGACTCGATCTGGGTGGCGGTTTCCGGATCGCGATCCATCCCCGCCTGGCGCGCTGCCTGGGCCAGGGAGGCTCTTTCGACGAGGCGGTCGAGCACCTCGGTGCGCGCCTGCGGGCTGTCAGTCGGGCCGGGGCGGGTGGTCCACCAATGGCGGAAGTCCTCCGGGCGGATCGTCCAGCCCGCGCCCTTGGCCAGGACGTCGGCCTCGGGCTTGGTTTCCTGCTTCCCGCAGCCCGCCAGCAGCAGCACGGCCAACGCGCCGCCGCGCCAGCCACCCCGGAGGAGGCGGTGACTGACTGGAAGGTTGGAATGGGGGAAGGTGCCGGACATCGTTACATTCCGGAGGAGGAGAAGGTCACCAGCTTGAGCTGGACGTCGGTCACCGTATCGATGAAGCGCTGTATGGCGGCATTCTGGTCGCTGCCCATGGATGCGGCGGGGATGAAGAGCACCCAGCGGGTGTTCCATACCGAGCGGCTGAAGAGCTGGCTGTCGGTGCTGGTGTTATATATGCTGCTCATGTCGCCGCCCGCGGTTGGGTAGGCCCGGAAATCGCCGAAGCGGACCAGTTCACCGAAGTAGCCGTTGAGGCCATCGAGCGACGGCGAGAAGGACAGATCGTTCAGGCTGGAGGTGTTGATGGCAAAGGGCACGGGGATGCGCTGGTTGACCACGTTCCAACCGCGCGTCCTGGGCACGAGCCCGTCCGAGTAGCGCAGGATATCGGTGCCCGCCGGCACGAGGTAAACCCTCGGCGTGGCGGCGAGCTTCTGTTTACCGTCCGCCGAGACGTCGTAGCCATCCAATACGATGCCCACCGAACGGATTTTGGTGGCGAAGTTCGCACTGCTGTAGGCATGGTCCGCCGCGCTGAGCGCCTTGCCAAAAAAATTGCGGCCGCTGTTGATCCCGGTGGAGAACTCGATCTTGAAACCCGGCTGGGCGATCGCGCCCGGGACGGAGAACGGGCGGCAAAAACGGGTGAAGTCCTGATCCTGATTGAGGTCCGTCACCTGGGTGCTGGCGAGGTAGCTGCGCCACTTTTCATCGGAAGCGCTGCTGGCACCTTTGGGTAGGATGCGCTGGCGCTCCGTGCGCAGGGACAGATTGTCGGTTTCCCATTGCGGGTTGTTGACGCCGATCTGGCCCTTGAGGCTGGTGTAGTTGGCCATCAGCTTAGCCAGCACGTCAGCGAGGCCGCCGTTGCCGATCCTGGGAGTGTCTTCGTCCCACCGGCCGAGCTGGCGCACGCGCATCAGTTCTTCGAGCACGGTTGCGGCGTTGGCCGGGTGACCGGGAGAGAGGCTGGTTTCGTAATCGTAGGCCTTGGCCGCCAGCCACGCGTAGCGCACTGCGTTATCCATGGCGCTCTCGTATTTATAGGCCGTCTCATCTCGGCTGAGGCGCGTGACCATGTCGCTGTAGCGGTTGCGCTGGGCACGGGAGGCGATCATTTTGTTCATCGCCGCGCGCTCGGCCACCAGCCGGTTAGCCTCCGATTCCAGCGCCCGGACGCGGTTGCCCGCCATGCTGAGGTTGTTGATGGCGTCCGCCATGTTGAGGCGCTTGGCGGGGTCCTCCTGCAGCTCGTTGGAAAGCTCTTTCAGCAGCTCCAGCAGTTCGTTGAACTCGTCGTAAACGTCAGCGTCGTTTTCTTTGAGGAGTTCAAACTGGACTTTGGAGCCTTCCGCGACAATAGCTGCGATTTCGGCCCCACTTTTGAGGCCTTCTACTGGCAATGTAGCCGCAGCATTTACCGATGCCACGCCTACTTCGGGGATTACCATGGGAACTTGACCTCCTACCAAGTTTATGTTCTTGGGAATAGAATGTTCGGAAATCTTTAACAATGCATTTGTGCCTGTGATGGTAAATTTAACCTCCTCTACTGTCATTTCCAGCGCCGTCTTCGTCGCATTCGCCGCTGAGATCAGCGGCAACCAAGTCTGCCGACTGATCTGCGCTCCTTCGAGCGACACGAGCCGCTGTCCGGCGAAGGTGGCGAGATTGGCGAGTTGGTTGATGTAAACCTGGTATTCATCGATGGCGGTTTCGAGGGCGATTTCGGCCCGGAGCATGTCACCGAGCGCGCTTTGAATTTCCCCGGGTGAGTCTCGGCGGCCCCAGCCCTCTGGGGCGGTGAAGGCATACTGTGAGGTCAGGGAGATGGGAATTTCCACGGAGAGCTTATTGTCGTCGGTCACGTTGTCGGTGGGCTCGCCAAAGCCGTTGATGATGATGGAGGGATATTTATCCTGGGTGGATGTGGAGAGATAAAACTGGTCGAAGAGGTCCGTCAGGTCCTTGCCGTTTAGATTCGTCATTCCTACGGGCAGGAACTCGAGTTTGCTGCCCGTGGTGGCCAGTGAATTCTGAATGCTGAAGCGTGCGTTGCGAAAAGCTTCGGGCAATCCGTCGGCGGTGGGGGCTTTGGGCAGCACCTGCTCGACGGTGGTGGCTTCGAGATACATGTAGGTGAGCAGGTCGGGGCCGGTGTAGCCTTCCTGGAAGATCTGGCCGGCGCCGATGGCACCTTGGTAGGGCGTACCGAGCAGGGCGATGAGGCGATTGCGGTAGTCGATGTCTTGCTTGATGGCCTGCTCCTTGAGGGCGTCGGTGTCGTCGGCGATCTGGCGCAGGTTTTGCTGGGAGGAACTGACGAAATCGAGTGCGGTCCGAGCATTGGCGGCGGCGGCGACGGCGCGATCGTAGGTTTGCTCGAAATGGGTCCGGCGCTCCCAACTGACGCCATCGAACAAGGAATCCAATCCGAAGCTAACGGCCTCTGGGTCCAGGCCGATGGGGGTGGCGCCTTGGTTCACGCCGTCCAGGGTTTGCTGGATTTCCCGCAGGCTGCCGGCGAGGGCTTGCAGGTCGGCTTTGCCCGTTTCGCGGTCGATGTTGTCGAGGCCTTGGGCGGGCTGGCCTGAGGCGTTGGTGGCGGTGGCCGGGAGGATGGCATTGCCGATAAGCCAGTCGAAATGAGCGCCTTGGCCGCTGCGGGTGGCCCATTCGGAGACGCCCCAAGCGCGGGTGGGATCGGCGGCGTCGGTGTAGCCCTGCTGGGGGGCGGTGGGATCGGCCACGTAGGCGTCGCGGTAGGTGGCCTTGACGATGGAGAGGCCGGTGCGGGCCTTGGCGGCGGCGGTGCGGGCGAAGGATTGTTCGTCGAGGTAATCGGTGGGGATGACGTTGCCGAGGAGCGAGTAGAGCTCGGAGCGGGCCAGCCAGTCGTAGTTTTCCCGGCGGAGGAGGCCGTAGTGCATCTTGATGGCGGAGAGGGAATGCCCCCAGGCATCGCCGTGGCCCATGGGATAGAGGGCGGCGGCGTCGTTCTCGTCGATGAGGCCATCGCGGGTGACGTCGCTGATGTTATAATTAGCGTTGTAAGCGGCCTCGCCGAGGCCCTTGAAGTAGTTCCAGAAGAGGCGGTTTTGGACTGGATAGGATTTGAGGAAGTCGGTGCCGCGGAGCAGGGCTAATTCTTCTTGGATCAAGTTAGGGACCTCGTTTTGGAAGGCGAAGGTGTAGGGGTTAGCGGCGCTGAGTTCGGAGAAGTTGATCGCGGTATTGGAGGCGTCGGCGGTGCTCAGGGCGATGGAGGAATTCTGGGCGTCGGTGTAGGCTTCGCCGGCGAGCAATTCGTAAAGCATGGCGAGGCGGGTGGAGGCCAGAAGCAACGCTTGGTTGGTCCCGTCATCGGCGTAATCTGCGGTGAGGTCCTTGGCGCGCTGGAGGACGGTCTCATAGAGTTCGATCAAGCCGACGTTTTCGATCGGGTCCTTGGAGGCGTTGAGGGCGACGGGGCCGTTGTAGGGTCGGCCGGCTTCTACGAGCATGCTGCTGTAGGTAGCTGGGCTGTCGCCGTTGAAGTTGGCGGAGAAGCGCGCCTCGTAGGGATTCACGGCGTCGAGCACGCGCTTGATCCATCCCATGAGCAGTTGCGGCAGGAAGCGATGGGCCCCGGAGGCGAGCAGCTGCGGGGAATTGGCGGCGCCGGCCCACTGATAGGGCACGCGGTGATCTGTGGGGGACGTGCCCCAGGCGGGGGCGGTGTCGTCGGGGCTGACGAGGCGCCAGGCGGCGTCGAGGACGCCGCCGTTTTCGACGTGCTCGGC
>CALQKQ020000248.1 GCA_943331195.2 Akkermansia muciniphila
AACGCCCTCTACCAAGTCGAACCCACCAGCGCCCTCGACCCCGATTTCCATCGCCCAGGCCGCCACCCCATCTACCGCCTCATCCTCACCGCCGCCGACCACCGCGAACTCACCCAACTCCAAACCACCAGCGGCCAAGAAGACTCCCGCGCTGCCTTCCCCTGCCTCTTCGTCTCCTTCGACGGCACCGGCCTCCAAGCCCGCTATCAAGCCTCCCTCCGCAACCGCGGCTTCGGCTCCGCCCTCGGCCCTCCCAACAACTACCACCTCGCCTTCGCCTCCGACAAACCCTGGGAAGGCCGCCCCTCCCTCAGCCTCAATTGCCAATATCCCTACTCCCAAATGCTCGGCCAAGCCGCCCTCGCTACCGCCGGACTCCCCACCCAAGACACCGCCATCGTCAACCTCCGCCTCAACGGCACCGACCCCGCCCAGCCCGGCTCCCGCATGTTCGGCCGCTTCGCCAGACTCGAAGGCCGCGATAACCACTGGGTCCAACGCCACTTCCCCGCCGACCCCGACGGCAATCTCTACCGCCTCGACGACCACAACCCAGGCCCCCTCAATGCCCCACCGGGCAACCTCGCCAGCGGCGAATTCCGCCACGAAGGCGCCGACCCCGCCGCCTACGCCGATACCTTCATCAAAGAAACCAACCAAGACGCGAACGACTACCGCGACCTCGCCAACTTCACCCGCATCGTCAGCGCCCCCCCCTCCGGCGGCTCCCCCTCCCAACCCGCCATCCCCGACCCCGCCTACCCCGCCGCCGTCGCCGCCGTCCTCGACCTCGATAACTTCTACCGCTTCATCGCCGCCGACGCCCTCATCGGCAATCAAGAAGGCGGCCTCCAAAGCGGCCGCGCCGACGACGTCTCCCTCTACTCCGGCCTCCTCGATCCTCGCTTCCGCTTCATCCCCCACGACCTCGACGACATCTTCGACATCGGCGATGGCGTCGGCAATCCCATCACCCGATCCCTCTTCAGCTACGACACTACCAGCGGCGGCGTCGCCGGCCTCACCCGCCTCTTCAATCACCCCCAACTCCTCCCCCGCTACTACCGCGCCGTCCTCGACGCCCTCGACACCTGGTTCAACCACCCCACCCTCGACCCCCTCATCGACCAACTCCTCGCCGATTGGGTCCCCCCTACCGACGGCAGCGCCGCCGCGCCTAACCGCGGCATCGCCGAAATCAAAGCCTACATCGACGCCCGCCGCGCTAACATTCTCAGCCAAATCCAACAAACCAATTCCCTCGCCGTCCTCGGCAGCAGCACCTCCCCCGAAGGCTACCCCCTAACCACCACCGGAGCCCTCGCCCTCAGCGGCACCTTCCACGTCGCCCGCACCTACCGCATCACCGTCAACGGCCAACCCGCCCAGCACTTCTACCGCGACTCCCCCACCGACGCCGCCGGAACCTGGAAACTCACCGTCCCGAACGGCGGCGGCAACATCCTCCACCCCGGCCTCAACCAAGTCAGCGTCGCCTTCCTCGACCCCTCCGGTCTCGTCCTGCAAAACCTCACCTCCCCCGTCCTCTTCCAATCCCCCAACGCCGGCACCACCGTCAGCGGCACCCTCGCCAGCCCCGGCAATCTTGTCCTAACGCTCCCCGAAAGCTACGTCCCCGGAGTCCCCGTGCTCGCCCGCGTCGACCTAACCGACAGCCTCGGCCAACTCAACCGCTCCGCCTGGAATACCACCGTCGCCCTCAGCGCCACCAACGGCACCCTCGTCTCCCCTTCTTCCATTACCCTAACGAACGGCCGAGGCAGCGCCCTCCTCAGCTTCGGCGGCAGCAGCGGCGGCGCCCTCCCCCTCTTCTCCTACGGCACCAACGGCAATGGCACCGCCGACAGCGGCATCCCCGGATCCCCCTGGAAATGCCTCACCAACCTCACCTCCGCCACCATCAGCTCCGTCCCCCCCACCTGGAAAGACGAATCCTTCGACGACTCCGCCTGGACCACCCGCCCTAGCCACATCGGCTACGGCGACAACGACGAAAACAGCCCCATCACCCGCGTCGACTACAACCCCACCGCCTCCGGCACCCAGAGCAGCCCCGCCTACCTCTTCCGCGCCACCTTCACCCTCCCCGACCCCACCCAGCTCGCCGCCCTCACCGGACAAATCAAATTCGACGACACCTGCGCCGTCTACCTCAACGGACAACAAATCTACCGCCACAGCGACCTCTCCGCCAACGCCCCCCTCACCGAATACTCCGAAACCACCACCCCCACCACCCGCGAAAACGCCACCGCCGACCTCACCTTCCCCCTCGCCCTCCTCCACCCAGGCCCCAATACCATCGCCGTCGAAATTCACCAACACGACAGCGCCAGCTCCGACGTCACCTTCGACTTCCGCCTCGCCGCCACCCTCACCTCCTCCAACCCCGGCGATTTCAGCCTAACCGCCTCCACCAGCGGACTCAGCGCCACCAAACCCCTCACGTCCCTCGCCAACGCCCCCGAAACCACCGCCTCCGGCACCCTCCCCCCAGGCACCACCTCCTGGAGCGGCCTCGTCCGCGTCACCAGCGACCTCACCGTCCCCTCCGGAGCCTCCCTCATCATCGCCCCCGGCACCCACGTCCTCCTCAGCGGCACCGCCGCCCCCGGCGACACCTCCGGCACCGACCTCATCGTCGACGGCGGCTCCCTCGCCATCAACGGCACCGCCGCCCAACCCGTCAGCTTCGCCGCCCCAGACCCCGCCACCCGCTGGGGCCAAATCTACCTCAATAACGCCTCTCCCACCCTCTGCTCCCACCTCCTCCTCTCCCACGCCGGCCACGCCCCCGGACAAGGCCACACCAATAAAGGCCCCCTCTTCCGCCTCCTCAACGCCCACCTCACCCTCGACGACTGCACCCTCGCCGACTCCCCCGCCAAAGCCCTCTTCTCCTCCGGTGCCTGCGACCTCGCCCTGCATCGCACCCTCCTCTCCAGACTCATCACCGGCCCCGAAACCAGCGACGGCACTTCCCTTCTCCTAACTGACTGCCACATCCAGGACATCCTCCCCCACTACCGCGAAAGCAACGACCCCTCCCCCGACGACGAAGACGCCCTCTACGTCCACAACGCCCCCGGCCGCCCCATCCTCATCCGCGACTGCGTCTTCGCCCGCTGCGGCGACGACCTCTTCGATTGCCTCGGCGGCCCCATCTCCGTCGAAAACTGCATCCTCCGCGAAGCCTGGGACAAAGGAATATCCCTCCTCAACAACGACCTCACCCTCACCAACTCCCTCATCGTCGATTGCGATAAAGCCCTCGTCCCCAAATCCAACTCCGCCACCCTCCGCCGCATCAACCTCGACCGCTGCACCCTCGTCAGCGAAAATCACAATACCACCCTCCCTCCCTGGGGCTACACCATCCCCCCCTCCTCCCCAGACCCCGACTCTCCCAGCACCGGCCTCTACACCCAAAATAAACCAGGCCAAAGCCACCCCGACGCCACCCTCGCCATCTCCGCCGTCAATTGCCTCATCCTAGCGGAATCCCCCGTCCTCGTCGACGCCCCCTACCTCCCCGACGCCACCGCGATCACCTACAGCCATACCCGCGACACCGACTCCCCCGACTCCCCCCCCTGGCCCGGCCTCAATAACTCCAACGCCGACCCCCGCTTCGCCAACCTCCCCAACCACGACTACCACCTCGCCCCCAATTCCCCCGCTATCAATACCGGCGACCCCACCACCACCGACCCCGACGGCTCCCCCGCCGACCAAGGCGCCCTCCCCACCGGGGCCCCCGGCGGCACCGGCACCACCCCCGGCCAGATCCACTGGACCACCGCCGGAAGCCCCTATCACCTCACCGCTAACGCCACCGTCCCCCCCAACCTCACCCTCCGCATCGACCCCGGAGTCAGCGTCTGGTTCGACCAAAACACCCGCCTCACCATCTACGGTCGCCTCCTCGCCGAAGGCACCGCCGCCCAACACATCGTCTTCAGCCACGTGCCTGGCACCGTCCTCACCAGCGACGTCGATCCCATCAAAAACGGCATCCAAACCGGAGCCCCCAAATGGGGCGGCGTGCGCATCTACGACTCCCTAGCCGAAGAAAATACCGTCCGCTACTGCGACTTCATCAACGCCCAAGGCACCAGCACCAGCGGCCCTGATAACTACGGCAGCATCGGCTTCATCCGCTCCCGTGGCTGGGTCGACCACTGCACCTGGGCCGGCACCCACCTCCGCATGTGCTATGGCCGAAACAGCATCATGACCGTCAGCCACAACACCTTCCCGGACATGTTCATCCTCGACCCCGTCCTCGGCCGCATCGAAAATACCACCGACTTCGTCCCCAGCGCCGACAACAACCAGGAACCCCTCAAAGTCGAATACCCCACCACCGACCCCGAAGTCGCTAACAACCCATCCTACCCTACCGGCCAACCCTACGGAGGCCACTGGCGCGTCTACTACAACGACTTCCACGGCAACCGCGGCCACAACGACGTCTTCGACGCCGACAGCGGCCGCTGGGGCCAACCCGGCCAGTTCCTCCTCGACTGCCGCTACAACTGGTTCCATGGCCTCAGCGGCGACGAACACATCGACCTCGGCGGCGATGCCTACATCGCTAGCAATACCTTCGAGCGCGCCACCAAAGACCAGTGGACCAGCGACACCGGCTACTCCAACGCCATCAGCTCCGGCGACAAAGGCAGCGGCACCACCATCCTCCTCGCCCGCAACCGCTGCTTCGACCTCGACCACGTCATCAATTGCAAACTCGGCACCGCCGCCATCTTCGAACACAACACCGTCGCCCGCCTCAACCCCGACTTCACCTACGCCTCTGGCTCATTTACCCAAAACGTCAAATGCGCCCCGGTCAATTTCTTCATCCCCGAAGACGGCTCCAATCCCAGCTACGGCGACGGCGCCTACCTCGGCTATAACCTCATCAGCAACGTCCCCCGCCTCTTCAGCGGCGCCGACTCCCGCAAGGTCGCCGGCGCCCTAACTAACGACATCACCACCAAAATCGAGTTCCACCACAACCTCCTCAGCCTCATCGCCGACCCCGCCATCGGCCCCAATCACCCCGGCACTGTCTTCGATAGCAACTACGGACCTAACGAAGCAGGACAACCCGGCTTCATCGACCAATCCACCAACGATTTCTCCCTCCGCCTCGACTCCCCCGCCCGCGGCAACGCCCCCGGCGGCCTCAACTACGGGGCCGATATCCCCGAATGGGCCTACCTGTTAGACGGGCCCAGCGGCACCGTCTCCGCCCCCTCCGCCAGCTTCACCGTCGGCGGCCCCGGCATCGTCGCCTACCAATGGCGTCTCAACGGCGGCCCCTGGAGCCCCCCCATCCAAATCGGCAGCGGCGGCGTCATGCCCCGCGGCGCCACCCCCACCCAGCGCCAAAGCCTCCTCCTCCTCGCTAACCTCTCCCCCGGCCCCCAACTCCTCGAAGTCCTCGGCCAAGACATGGCCGGCAATTGGCAACACGCCGACCCCGCCCGCACCCTCGAAGGCCTCCCCCAAGCCGAACCCACCTCCCGCTCCTGGTTCATCGACCCCTCCCCCCCCATCCGCCTCAGCGAAATCATCGCCATCGGCCCCGACTCCATCGAACTCCACAACCCCAGCTCCACAACCCAAGACCTCAGCGGCTGGAAAATAACCGACCAAGCCAACGGCCAAAACGGCTACCTCATCCCCCCCGGCACCCTCCTCCCCTCCGGCCAATACCTCGTCCTCGACGCCCTCCTCACCGGCTTCGGCCTCGATGCCGACGGCGACGCCGTCTTCCTCTTCGATCCCTCCCTCACCCTCCGCGACAGCCTCACGTTCGGCACCCAAGCCCCCGGCTATAGCCTCGCCCGCGACCCCGCCACCGACTCCTGGACCCTCGCCCTCCCCACCCCCTCCGCTCCTAACCGGC
>CALQKQ020000249.1 GCA_943331195.2 Akkermansia muciniphila
CAGGTCCCCGGCCACGGCGGCGAAGTCCTGATCGTTGAGATTATCTGGCTGACCGCTCGCCCAGTTGGCAAATCCAAACGCCTTCCCGCCCGCCCATTTCCAGGCCCCCTCCACCGCGCTGTCCGTGGCCCCGATCCACAAGCCCGTGACATTCTGCAGGGCGCTCTCGCCCATCGACTGCAACGCCAAGGCCCATTCCTCCGCGCTGACAAAAGTCGCCAAAGCCCCGCCGCGGCTCCCCGCATCCGCCCGCGCCTGCTCCCATGTCCGGCTCCCCAAAACCACCGAAAACCGCCCCAGCCCCAGCTCGGTGCCATCCGACAACCCATCGCCGTCCGTGTCCGCCTTTGCGGGGTCCGTGCCGCGGGTCACGATTTCATCGAAATTGCTCAGCCCATCGCCGTCTGGGTCCCTCGTGTCCGGCCCAAACGTCGCTCCCACCTCCTTGTCCGAGTCCATCGCCACCGCGAGCGGGTTGGCCGAGCCTGCTGCGGCCCCGGTCCATCCGCTGAACACATACCCGGCATTGCCCAGTGCCGCGAGCGTGGCCTCGGTCCCCGCGACAAACTCCCCGGCCCCACTGACCTTTCCATTTTGACTGGCCGACGGCGCCAGCGTCAAAAACCACCCTCGCGTGCGGACAGCGACGTCCCCCGTGACGGCGAAACCGGTGGCGGCGCGCGCCGCGCTCCCCCCGCAGCCTAAAAAAGCGCAGGTCAAAAGTAGCGTGGAGTAGTTCATAGGATGGGCTTGGGTTGGATAGAAGGGCGCGGGGCGGGCTCGGTCGGCCCCTGGCCGGGGGCCTCTGCAAAAGTAATCCCGCCGGGATCGTTCGCCCCAGCTGATGCGGCCCCACACGGCGCTGCGGGCACCGCCCCCTTGAGAAACGCGGCGCAAAACGCCCAAAACGAATCCTCCCCGGCGGCCACAAACTCCTTCCGCACCGACACAATCCGCCCGCTCCGCAGCAAGCGGTTCAATTCCTCTTTGCCGCTGCTCCCCCCGTGGGCCGGCACCTGGATGAATTCAAATGGCATCGTCTTAGTCGCTTTTTGGTTGAAAATTTTTCCCAGGGGCGGTGCCCCTGAACCCCTCCTTAGTTAATCCGCCTCGTCCCCCACAGTCACCCACCCGTTCCACTCCCTCCGCTCCGCCTCTTCGTTCGTCCCTCACTCCGGGCTCCGCTGCGTTCGCTCCACTTCCCGCGCTCCGCGATGCTGGCTGTTAGGGAACTGAACTGCGGAGCACGCGGAAGCCCAGAACGGAGTTCCGGTCGCCCGGGCCGGCGATGTTCCGGAGCGCGGCCCGGCAGCTGTTGGCGCTGTAGTCCCAGCCGCCGCCCCGGTACACCCGGGCCGCGCCCGAAGTCGGCCCCCGAGGATCGGTCTGCGCCCCCGACGCATAAGTCTCATACCAATCCCAACACCACTCCCACACATTCCCCGCCATGTCCTGCAGCCCGTAGGCATTCGCCGCAAAACTCCCCACCGGCGACGTGTAGGGCTGGGCGCCGACCCCATAGCTCGGGTGGTACCCCCGCGTCGGGCTGATGTCGTAGGCGTACGAACTGCTGCTGGAGTAGTTCGCCTGGCTATGGCTGATGGTGTCCCCCCAGGGAAACCGCTTCCCGCTCAAACCGCCCCGCGCCGCCTTCTCCCACTCCGCTTCCGTCGGCAACCGATACCCCTTCGCCGTCCAATTCACCGTCGGCACCGTGGTCCCCGTTCGCATTGGGCTGCCGCCCACCGCGTAGCACGGCGCTAAGCCCTCCTTTTCGCTCCGCGCGTTGCACCACTTAATCGCGTCCCACCAACTCACCCTCTGCACCGGGTGATTCGCCGCCTTGCCCTCGCCAGCGCTGAGATCGGTGTAGCCGCGCCCCACCGCCCAGGTCCGCACCTCATCCCACTCCCCCTTCGTCACCTCCGTCTTCCCCATGTAAAAGGCGCTCACCGTCACCTGCCGCACCGGGTGCTCATCGCTATCACCTTCCCCAAAAGAGTCCCCCATCGAAAAGCTTCCAGCGGGGATCGACGCAAAGCCTGGGGGCGCGAGCAAGTCATCCGCCACCACCTTAAAGCGCACCTGCGGGCTGTATTGCCCGTTCCAGTCCGCCCCGGCATTCCACGTCAGCGCCTTCCCTGTCCCGGTGATCACCCCCGCACCCACCGCCCCTGTCACCGAAACCGCAGGCACCGCAAAGGTCGCCCCGCCGTCACCCGAAATCTGCAAGCTCACCTGCACCGTCGCCGTGTCCGCCGCGACGTCGTAGGTGATATCTACCAGCTTCGTCCCCTCCCGCTGCACCGCCTTCAGGTTGCTCACCACCGGATCCGCCGCCAACCCCGGCAACGCCCCCGAGATCAAAGCGGCGGCGCACAGCGCCGCCGCGCGGCACGAGGAAACACTGGAGAAAAGCGAAAACATGGGAGGCGGATAGGGGAAAAGAGTGAGGCAAAAAAGAAAAAACCGCCAGGATGCCGCGCCTTCGATTCCCTCCTGCCAAAGGACAAGATAGTTCGTTGCGATCTTTCACTACGACGTCCTCACACCCTTGTCCAGCCATTCCCCGCACCGTTAGACCTTCCTTTCCCAACTTCTCATCCTTTCCTGACGTCCCCTCTCCATGGGGGACGCTCCCATAGCCTGGCAAAAGGTGCCCGTTGGTGGTGCCTTCGCCCTGAAGAGGAATCCATGGATGCCCCAAGCGGGGCATGGCATACCAGCCCAGAGCAACGCCCTGGGTAGGCCAAGGCCCGCAATCTCCGCGTTCGGAAGGAACGCCGCGTCGCCGCGCCTGGGCGACGGGGCCCCATCCACCGCGCGGCGGCGGGCGGGTGGTTTTTTTGCGCCAATGGGTCTTGCGGCGGCGCGCTCGTTGGCGAGGCTTGGCCATACCCTCTGACCTGACCCCTTATGACCTTCCGCTATTATTCTGCTGGGATCTTTTTGATGGCCGGGCTGCACCTTGCTTTGCCCTGTCAGGCCGATGTGGCCGCAGAGGCGCTCGCTAGGGTGGCCCAGCACCGGGGGGTGTGGACGGCACCGCCAGTGGTGATGCCGACGAGGAAAGTTCCGGACGGCCCGCTGCTGGGCAATGGGGATCTCGGCGTGGCGGTCGGTGGCGTGGCCGAGCGGCAGAAGTATTTTGGGCTAGGCGAAGCCGGGGGCGCGAACGTCACGGTGCGGCAAGCGGCACCGGGCAGTTCGCCGGAGACGCACCGCTTTTACCTTTCCAAGAACGATTTCTGGAAGACGAAGACGGTCTATCCCAATGCGCACCCTTGTCCCATCGGGGCCATCGACATCAGCATTCCGGCCCTGTTCGGAGGGGAATACCGCGCGGAACAAATTCTCGAAACCGCTGAGGTCCGGCACACCCTGAAGACCAAGCTGCGGGTGGAAGACCCCCCGCCGTTTACGCGGGCCGACACCGTGATCCATTTCACTTCTTGGGTGGCAGCCACGGAGAATCTCCTCGTCATTGAGCTATCGGTAGAAGGCGATCCTAGCGATAACAACCCTTTTGCCCCCACGAGCCTCACGGGCATCGACGTGAAGCTCTGGCCCATGACCGGCAACGAATCCGAAACTGCGACGGGGAATTTGCCCGATGGCTCCTGGGCGCGGCGGCGTTTTGTTTCGACCCTGGAATCGAGCGCGCTGGAGGCAAAGCCCTCTCAGAAAACCACCGAGGCCGCCGTGGCCCTGCGCCTCTTCGATCACCGCCAGCCCGGCCTGCCGTGGAGTCGGGGCGATGGCTGGTCCGCCGACCGCTTCGTCCTATCGGCGGGCCATCCGATCCGCTTGGTGGCCGCCATCGTCACTAGCGAGGAATCGAAGACGCCCCTAGAGGAGGCCCGCCGCCGCGTGGCGGAGCTGACGCCGGAGCGGCTAAGCGCTTTGAAAATAGCGCACCGCCAATGGTGGCGCGACTTCTGGTCGGCCTCCTATGTGGATATTGGCGACCCGCTGATTGAGAAGTTTTACTATGGCTCGCACTATCTCATGGCTTCGTGCAGCCGGAACGTGAAGTTCCCCCCGTCGCTTTATGGGAACTGGATCACCGCCGATGGCCCGTCTTGGCAGGCGGACTATCATTTGAACTACAACCACCAGGCACCGTGGTGGGGCGTGTTCTCCTCCAATCACGTCGCCCTGGCCGATCCCTACGACACCCCGATTCTGGACTACTTGCCCACCGCCAAAGCGAATGCCAAGGAGTTCCTCGGCGCGCCGGGGGCATACTACGATGTCGGCATCGGTCCGAAGGGACTGGAAACCGCCTTCATGCCCGATGGCCACAGCATTCCGGGCGAGGGCACGCGCATGTTTTTGGGCCAAAAAAGCAACGCGGTTTTTGCGTCCGCTAACATGATCATGAGGTTCCGCAGCACCTATGATGTCGAGTACGCCCGCAAGGTCTATCCCTTCTTGACCGAGGTCGCGGACTTTTGGGAACACTATCTCAAGCTCGAAAAGGGACGCTACGTGATCAACAACGACGCCTCCGGCGAAGTCGGCGATGGCGGCAGCGACAAAAACAACTGCCTTTCGCTCGGTTTGGTGAGGATGTTTTTCGAGGGGATGGTGGAGATCAGCACCGAACTGGAGCGCGACGCGGCGCGGCGGCCGAAATGGCAGGATGTTTTGAGCAAACTCAGCGACTTCCCGACCAAGGAGGTCGCGGGGATCCGGCGGATTCGCGGGGCGGACGCGGGGCCTGCCGCAGCGCGCATCGGGCCCACCCGCAACAACACGCGGGTTGAATTCATGGGCATGGTGTGGCCCTCCGGCGTGCTCGGCCTGGGGTCGGATCCGGCGATGCTGCAGGTGCTGCAAAACGATGTGCTCGGCTGGGCGGAGTCGGAATGGATCGGGCACTTCAATGGTTTCAGCATGACCTTCCCGGGCGCGGTTCGGGTGGGGCACGATGCCGCCGACATCCTCCGCAAGCTGCGCCAGCAGTTGAGCACGGGAACCTTCCCTAACTTTATGATCTTCGGAGGCGGCGGGGGCATTGAGAATTGCTCGGGCGTGCCCGCGACCATCAATGAAATGCTCCTGCAGACGCACCAAGGCCTCATGCGCGTCTTCCCGGTGTGGCCGAAGGAGCGCCCGGCGCGTTTCGCCCGCTTGCGCACCGCAGGCGCATTTCTTGTTAGCAGCGAATGCCGCGACGGCGCGGTGCCCTTCCTGCGCATGGAAAGCGAACGCGGCCGCGCCTGCCAGTTACAGAACCCCTGGCCGGGCCGGGAGGTGCTGCTCCAGCGCCATGGAGCCAGCCCAGAGGTGCTTTCAGGGCAGGTCCTGACGATCCGGACCGCGGCGGGGGACCAGCTGGAATTGACCCCGGTTCCGCCGGGCCGTTAGGGAAAACAGAGCACTAGCCGCCCGGCGACAGGGGAGAAAAGGGGCTGTTGCCGACAGTTGCCCTTGGGCTTTTTTGGGTCCTGGCGGTGCGCCGACGGCGAAGGTGCCTCCGCCAGGCGAGTCCTTTCCGGTTACCGCGACCACCCCGGCCGGGGGGCCCTGACTGAGATCACCATTGATGCTCAGCGCGGCGCGCTGAATCGCAAGGTGCCCCAGCGGGGCAAGCCGCCTGACCCAGGGAACAAGCCCCTAGCGCCACACCGCTTGCCCCGCCCTCTCGGTCCTCGGAGCTCTATTTGCAGAAGAACAATTCAATCATCAAAATAGCCACGATGTTGACCACCTTGATCATCGGATTGATCGCCGGGCCGGACGTATCCTTGTAGGGATCGCCCACGGTGTCGCCGGTGACCGCCGCTTTGTGGGCATCGCTGCCTTTGCCGCCGTGGTGCCCTTCCTCAATAAACTTCTTGGCGTTGTCCCAGGCCCCGCCGCTCGAGGTCATCGAAATGCCGACG
>CALQKQ020000250.1 GCA_943331195.2 Akkermansia muciniphila
CAGGCTCCCGCCTTTCATTGAATCCCGGCGGGCGGGGGCACCCCACAACGCGCCGGGGGCTTTGGACCGCGCAAAGGACTCACCCAATGGGTGAAACTCCTGAGGCCAATGAAAACGGCTCAGCCCTCGTCCTTATCAAGAAAAAGGGCCCCCGAGTCAGTTTGCAACTTGCGGTTTTAGAATTAGGGATCGCCGGAGGCATAGCGGGAAGGCGGCCGCCACTAGGAGTTGGAGAGGAAGCGGTCGCGAGCGGTTCCGGGGCGCCGGAACGGAACCCGATACGGTTATCGGTGCCGTACAGGGTGTGGCCAACCTTACTAAAAAGGTGTGGCATGAGACTGCGCAGCTAGGGTAGGCGTCGACGCTTTCGGGCGTAAAATGAAACCACGCCGGGGTCGCCGGGTCGGGAGGCGGAGGCGCGGGCGACGGAGTCACCCCAAAAGCATTTTTTTGACGCAAATAATGGGGCAGTTTAGGGGAGGCTTCTACGACGAGAGACCATTGCCAGCGGGAAAACCCCGTCGGGTCGGCCCACTCGCGGCGTTCGGCCTGGATGATTTTATCCTCCGAGCTGGGTCGGCGCCAAAAGGCCCGGGGAAAAATTTGGTTCGGCTCAGTCTTCAGCGAGGTTGGAGGATGGGACAGCACCGTCGCAAGCACCGGCCAGGGCGCGGCGCCAGCCGAGCCAAGAGAGGCCGAGCAGTCCCAAACCCAGCCATATAAGCAGGGAGGGCTTCATTAATTGCCGGAGTGCGAGTAGGTACGAAGATAAAGCAGAATATCGGTGACACTGCCCACGAATCGATTGAGCGCCAGCTTTTCATTTGCTAGCAAATTGATCGCCGGGATGACGATCTTCCAGCGGGTATTCCAGGCACTGCGCCCAATTAGGCGATTGCTGCTGTATTCGAGGGGCGGCGCGGTATCGAACAAGGACATGTCGGCGACCGCGCGGATCGCTTGGTGCTTGCGGATGATCCACGGCTGCTCATTGAGGGTGCCGTTGGCGCGGAAGAACTTGTTGCTGTTAAAGTCGTTCGCTCCCAGGTTGTATGGTAGGGGAAGGGCTTGATCTTGCACGGTCCAACTGCGGAAAATGCCTTCGTCGCCCAAGGGCGGGGCCCGCATGCAGTCGTTCCCGCAGGGAATCAGGTAAACATACGGGGTGGCACTGAGAATATAGTCCTTGTTAGTGTCGTCCAACTCGGGCCCGCCGATGGAGGCATCCATGCCGACATAGCCCGGCAGCACGAAGCCCGCGTTGCTGATCACGGTGGCATAGCTGCTTGGCGAATAGACGTGGTCGCCGCCGCTCAACTCCAAGCCGAAGAAGTTCTTTCCAGATTCAATGGTGGTACTGAAGGGGATGATGAAGCCAGGTACAGCGCTGCCATCCGGCTTCTTAATGTTGCGGCATTGGCTGGCCACGTCGGAGTCGTTGAGCACGTTAGACACAATGTGTTGCTCCAAGGTCTGCATCCAGGCGTCATCGTCGCTGGTCGCATTCGGGTCATCCATGAGGCGGAATAGCTCTTTGCGCAAGGAAAACACGGTGCCGTAATAGTCCGGGTTGTTGATGCCCAGGCGACCCTCCGCCACCGAAAAGTCGGCGTTGAGCTGCGCCATCGTTCCCGCCAAGCCGGCGTCGCCTAGCGTGCTCGCGGTGGATTTGGGCACCCCATCGCTGAGGTCGCCCAGGGAGCGTGAAGCGACGATTCGGCTAAACACGGTTTGTCCCTGGGGCGATCCCAGCAAACCGGTCTCGTAGTCGTAAGCCTTCGCCGCCATGTAGGTGTAGCGGCTGGCCATATCAAACAGCGAGCGATACTGCTCCAGGGCCTCGTTGCGGAAGGTGCGGAAGGTCAGATCCTTGGTTCGGTAGCCTTGAATGAGGGAGGCCGCACGCTGCCGGAATACTTCGCGCTCCGCGAGGATCCGGTTGCCGCGCGCCATCACATTGCTAACGTTTTGCAGGGCCCTCTGATGATTCACGGTCAGCTGCATCAAGGTGTTCGCTTGGGTCGTCACCTCGCGGTATGCTGCGTCGTACTCGTAGGCCATCTGCAATTCCTCTTGGGAGAAATCCAGCGCCTTACATTTGTACTCGAGCTGCATCTCCTTTTCGACCACTTTAGTCTGTTGAAACCGGGAGGAAGCCTCATAGGCAATCGACGCGATTCTCATGCTTGCCGAGACAATTCCAGCGGCAAGTAACGCACTCCCGCGGGCGGGAGCTGTGGCATCATTGTCAAGGCCGATCACTCTCGGGAAGAACTCGGCGACGGCGCTTCCATAGTCGAGTATTCCGGATGCCAAACTATCGCAGTTCTTCGCCTTGATATCGAGATCTCGGACGATTTTTTCTACGTTTAATATTTCATCTTGTCGCATTTTGGTTTCAGCCAAAGCGGCCTTGTGCATGGCGATGAGACCGTTGATAACTTCTTTCTTGCGGTTCATCTCGGCGAGGTTCTTCTGCATGGCGACACTGGCCTCGGAGATCGATAACCAACTCTGTTGAGTATCCTGCAGGGCACTCTGCAACTCCCCCGTTTCCGCCCGCGAACCCATCGTGCTGTTCCAGACATCATTATATTGCACGAACTGCGAGGGATTAATGGTCACCTCGCGCACGGTGACCGAGGTGTCATTGTCGTAGCTCGAGACCACATTGGCGATACTGTTGCCAGTGAATTCCTTGATATTGCTGGCCTCTTTGAGACGAATGGTGATGGGTTTCATCGTGTCCACTAAAGCATTAGGACGGTCGACAATAAACCAGTGGTTGAGGTCGGGGCCGAAGTAGCCTTGGGCGTAGAGTTTACCGGCACCGATGTCGCCGACATAAGGGCGACCGTAGATGTCGATGAGCTGATTGATATAGGCGGTTTCCTGCATCGCGATGTCCGTCGTGTAGTCGTCCACCGAGTTCGTTTGTTCCCGCAGGGAGGCCGACATTACCGCCGCCTGATTGAAGGCACCGGCGGCATTGTTAAGCGAACGCAAGGCGCGGTCATAGATTTGCGCAAAGTGGCTCATTCCTTGGTAGCGGCTCAACTCCTGGCCCAGAGAACTAGCGAAGTAGGGATCGATGTCAAAGGCGATCGACCCTGGGCTGAGGCCGAGTGGATTGAGATGGGAGTTGGCGTTGTCGAGGGTGGTCTGGAGGGAATCTGCGGCGGCTGGCAGCAGCGCCAATTCGGGGACCGTGGTGCGGTCGATCTTTTGGATGCCGGTGTGATAATTGTCGACATCTGGCAACATGGCATTGGCCATGGCCCAGTTAACCAGCGCCCCTTGAGTGCTGCGGCTGATCTCCTCTTTCAAGCCCCATTTGCGGGCCACCCCGGTTTGCGTGTTGACGGGCGTGTGGTCGCGGAAGTGCGACCAACCGCTGGCGGGAGCATCCTTGTAGTCGCGCCGATAGGTCAGGGCGACGACTTGTTGGGCGGTGTTGGCGAGGTTGCTGGCGGTGGCGGCGAACTTCCGTTCGTCTTGGAAGTCGACCGTCACCGGCATGCCCAGCACGGTTACGGCCTCGGCGCGCGGCGTCCACGTAAAGTTTTGATTCCACAATAAGCGATAGTAGCCGGTGAGAGCCGTTAGGTAATGGCCATAGGCATCGCCGTGGCCTTGCGGGAACATCCGCTGAGCATCGGACTCGTCGACCACGCCGTTGGCGGTGCTGCTGCCAGCCTTTTCCTTGATGTTGTAATTCACCGCGTAGATGGCCTCGCCGCTGTTGATGCCGTGGGTGTAATTCCAAATGAGGCGGTTGTAGGCGGGAGCGGTGCTCACGCCGGGGCTGACGCTGTCATCGCGACCGTGCAGCAATGCCAATTCTTCATCCAGTGAACTGGAGACCTGACCTTCGAAGGAAAAGCGGCTGCTGTTCACCGCACCGGCGTCCAGCGAAATCGTCGAGTTGGCGGCGTCCGCGTAGGCCTCGTTCCCGAGGATGGTATAGAGGTCGTTGAGGTATCCGGCGGCTAGAATCAAGGCGTTGTTGGTGTCTGGGTCATTGGTATTGGCATCGATGCTCATGCTTTTGGCACGGTTGAGCACGGTTTCGTAAATCGCGATCAGCCCAGCGTCGTTGATATTCTCCATGTTCAAGGCCAGATCCCCTTCCCAGCGGGTTCCCGCTTGGGTGATCACACTGACGTCAGTGTTGACGGCGTTATTGGAGAGATCCTTGACCCGTTGCTCAAAAGGATTGATCGCCGCGAGCACCCGCTTGACCCAGCCTTCGGTGAATTGCGGCGCCATCCAACGGGACCACGCCACATCGTTCTGTGTCGATTTGCCTGCCGTGAGCACGTTGGCGCTGCTCAGTTTGGGGCGGTAGCGCATGGTGAACCAGCGGTCGTTGAGCACAAAAGTGGAACCTCCAAACGCATTGCTGGGACTGCCGCCGACGATCGCGGTGTTGCTCAAAGATCCGCTCGGATCGCTTGGTGTCATCCAAGTGCTACCGGTGGCGACGAGGTCGGTTTCCTGGGCCACCTCCAACTTGAAGTTTAGGTTGGAGCTGCCGTTGGTATCGGCGTCGGAGTAGACCGCGACCTCAATGGTATTGCTACCGACGCTAAAATAACTTGGATCGATTTTGAATTGCTTACTCAATCCGTTACTTGTCAGCCCGGTGGTGGCACCTGAGGAGGTGAATATAGCGCTAGGCGCGTTGTAGGCCAGCGCCGCCCGTTGATTGACGTAAAGCACAAAGCCATCGAACTCGCCGAGGGACGCGCTAAAGACAATCTTTCCGGGAAGTGGGCTGGCCATGGTCACGCCGGCAGGATATTGGAGGAGCAGGGCCGGGTAGCCCGCCGCTTTGTCGGCATCCGTATAACTGCTGGCCTCATCAACCGTAGTCGCATTTAGGGCATCAGTTATGTAATTCACCGGGTTGACGTTGATCGAGCGCGGCAGCGGCACGGCGGCCGCAAGATAGTTAGTTGCACTGACAGTTAGAGCGCCGGGGTCGGTTAAGATCTTCCAATTTTGGGTGCTCGCCGCAGGATCACCGATAAGGGTGGTCATCAGCGTCGCATAAATGGCTGGGGTACTGGCCGCGCCCGTCGCCCAACGCCAGTCAAATTCATAATCGTTCGGTTTACCGGCGAAGTCGGCGCTGTGGCGCAGGGTCACTTGTTCATCGAGTGGATTACTTGAGCTAATGATCTTCAAATCGCCGGTGTAGAGCTGATTGCTGACTTTGAGGACTTTGACCTGAACGGGATCGCCACTCGGGGTAAAAGCCTTCCCATTGCCAAAGACCAGGGTCACGTAGCCCGTACCTTGGCCCGTCGCCGCCAGTGCGTAGCTATCGACAGCCGTGTCCGCATTCTCAATCGCCGCGATCACCGGTGAATTGGTGCGGCTCGTTTGGTTGTACCACGAATTCGTAAATAAGGGGAAACGATTGGTGCCGAACCAGCTCACCAAAGGCACGGTGTTGTCGTTGGCGGCGTAAACATCCACGGCTTTGGTGGCGGTTTGGTCTACAATATAAGTACCCTTCTTTGCGGTGTTTTCGATGAAGGTTTCGAGACTGGTTTTGAGCGCTTTGATGGCCGTCAGCCAGCGGTCGCGATCAGGATCTGCTTCCGGCACCAGGTCCGCGATGACCTTTTCTTGTGCCGAAGTGAGCAGGTTGAGATCCAGGTAGTCCTCGCCTACGGTTTCGTCGTGGAATACCCCTGTGAGCACCAGGGTGCCCTTGCTGCCGCGCAGCGGATCAAAGTAAAACCTTTGTTGCAAGTCGGGAGGGAGTTTTTGGAAATAGGTTTTGCCTTGGTAAGTACTCGTGGCGATGGAGGTTGGCAATTGCGTCAAACTACCCTCAGCGAGAGCCAGCGTTTTTTCTCGGGTGGGATCAAACAA
>CALQKQ020000251.1 GCA_943331195.2 Akkermansia muciniphila
ATCATCAATGCGGAAAAGGCCGTCTTCACCGGCAAAAAAGAAACCAACAAGGAGTACACCCGCTTCTCCGGTTTCGTCGGTGGCCACCACAGCGACAGCCCTAAAAGCCTCCGCGCCCGCCGCCCCGAGCAAATGCTCACCCTCGCCATCCGCGGCATGATCCCTCACAACCGCCTCGGCCGCCAGATCCTCACCAAACTGCGCATCTACCGCGGCGACCAACACCCGCACGTGGCTCAAGAACCCGTCGCCTACAATTTCTAAACCCCTTAAACCTTAATCATTCACCATTATGGCCGAAACCACCTACGCCGCCACTGGCAGAAGGAAAACCGCCATCGCCCGCGCCCGTCTGGTCGCCGGTGAAGGCCGCATCACCGTCAACGAACGCGCTTTCGAAGATTACTTCGTCACCCCCGCGCAACAGTTGGCCGTGCTCGCCCCCCTCCAAACCACGGGGAACACCACCAAATTCGACATCATCCTTCAAACCACCGGCGGTGGCTTGAACGGACAAGCCGGCGCCGCGCGCCTCGCCATCGCCCGCGCCCTCCTCGCCGTGAGCAGCGAACTCCGCCCAGTCCTCAAAGCCGGCCTCCACCTGCGCCGCGATGCCCGCGCCAAGGAACGCAAAAAGTCCGGCCAGCCCGGTGCTCGCAAGCGCTTCCAGTTCAGCAAGCGCTAACCGCTTCCCAGGCCCTCAACCGGCCCATTCCAAAAAACGGCACCCGCTGCGGCTGGTGCCGTTTTTTTGTGCCCCACCGCCCCGCCTCACCCGCCCCATTTTGGCGCTGGCATTGCCCCCCACCGTGCCCATAGCTGCCCCCACAACCTCCTATTTTTTATCATGCCCCGCCCCGTCCGCATCGGCCTCATCCAAGCCCGCACCACCCACCCCGGCGACGCCGACCCCCACGTCATCAAGGCCGCCATGATCGCCAAACATCTCGCCTTCATCGAAGACGCCGCCGCCCAAGGCTGCCAAGTCGTCTGCCTCCAAGAACTCTTCTACGGCCCCTATTTCTGCGCCGAACAAGACCCGCGCTGGTATGCCCTCAGCGAACCCATCCCCAGCGGCCCCACCACCCAGTTGATGTGCGCCACCGCCCAACGCCTCGGCCTCGTCCTCATCGTCCCCATCTTCGAAGAAGAAAACACCGGCGTCTATTACAACACCGCTAGCTTCATCGACGCCGATGGCACCTGGCTCGGCAAATACCGCAAGTCCCACCTCCCCCAGTGCCTCCCCGGCTTCTGGGAAAAATTCTACTTCCGCCCCGGAAACCTCGGCTACCCCGTCTTCACCACCAAAGTCGGCCAAATCGGCGTCTACCTCTGCTACGACCGCCACTTCCCCGAAGGCGCCCGCTGCCTCGGCCTCAACGGCGCCGAAATCGTCTTCAACCCCAGCGCCACCGTCGCCGGTCTCAGCGAACACCTCTGGAAACTCGAACAACCCGCCCACGCCGTAGCTAACGGCTATTTTCTCGGCGCGATCAACCGCGTCGGCACCGAAGCCCCCTGGAATATCGGCGAATTCTATGGCCAAAGCTACGTCGTCGACCCCCGCGGCCAGTTCGTCGCCACCGCCAGCCGCGACCGCGACGAATTGCTCATCGCCGACATCGACCTCGACCTCATCCGCGAAACCCGCAACACCTGGCAATTCTACCGCGACCGCCGCCCCGAAACCTACCAGCCCCTCGTGGCCCTCTGAGCTTGCCCCTGCTCAGCGCCGCCGCTCCACCAACGCGGCCCCCCTAGCCGCCCTCCACCTCACTTTTAACCATCCCTGGGGCACTTCCGACAGAGATTCGTCCCACAGGATTGACAGTTACGGGGACATTTGGTAGCTTCCAAGGCAACAACTTGTGGGAGACAACATTATGGCTGAGGGCATCAACGTTCGATTCGCAGGTCCGCTGCACCGGTTTATCCAACAGAAAACCGGACCAGGGGGCATGTACCAATCCGCCAGTGAATACATCCGGGATCTCGTGCGCCATGATTTCCAACGCGAGCAAGAACGCCACAGCGAAGCCTTATATCAGCATTTGAAAGCCGCAGCAGAGGCACCCCCGGAGGACTTTGTCGCTTTGGACGTGGAATCCGTGATTCGCGACGCCAAACAGCGCCGGGCGGCAATCCCATGACGCATCCCGTCATCTACAAAGCGACATATTTACGCCTTGGCGACATTTGGGACTACACCGTTGCGATGTGGGGAGAGGAACAGGCTGACACCTATCTCCGCTCCTTGACCGCATCGATTCAATCCATCTCAAGCCAGCGGCATACTTGGCGCAGCCCAGCAGAAAAGCGCCTGACTAACGTATTTTTCATTAAAAGCGGTCATCAGTATCCTTCACGAAAACATGGATATGCTAAGAAGACTCGATGACGATCTGTCTCGCTAACTTAGCTAGACCGGCGGACAGCCAACGCGTCATCGCCGATTGGAGGCCTCCACGCCCCACCGCTGGGCCGCCGATCCCATGTTCCACCGCGGCCACAGCAGCCAGCGTGGCTGCGGGGGCTTCCGGCAACTGATCCAGACCAAAAACTGTCGCCAAACGGGCTTGTCTGAGCCAAGTTCTAACACGTCACAAGGCGACGAATGGCTCACCTCCAAAATTTACCTCAACATGAACCCTGCCCACCCACCCCTAGCCTAATCGTCAATTTTACAGAATAAACCTTGCGCCGCCTGTTGCCTGTTGCCTGTTCCATTGATGAGGATAGGAAAGCCTTTGCTAAAGCCGCGCGGAAAATATTGCAGCAACCATCACGAGAAAGACGAATTCATGAATAGATTGAAAATTTCCGCGTTCTGGTTTTTTCTTGCTGTCTTTCAGGTAATCCCAGTGCATGGCCAGACCGTGGAATGGAAAACCTTCGCGGGTAATTATGGGGCCAAAGGAGTCAAGGATGGCCCGGCAGCACAGTCCCGCTTTTATGAACCCGGCGGCATGGCCCCGGATGGCTCCGGCGGAATTTATGTTACGGATATTGAATCGGACACCATCCGTCGGATTTCCTCTAACGGGGTGGTTTCCACCTTCGTCGGCTCCCCCGGTAACAACGGCAGCACGGATGGTCCCGTCGAAGTCGCCCGGCTGAACCGGCCTTTTATGCTTTGCAACACTGGAACCGTTTTGCTCCTCGTGGACCAAACCGTGTCCTTGAACTATGGTCGACTGCGGCAGGTTGCCTTCGACGGCACGGTGACCACCCTGACGGATGTTCCCGAGGGAATCTCCGGAATCGCGGCGCGGCCGGATGGCACACTCTATCTTTCCTACAGAAGTGAGCATGTGATCCGCCGCCGCACGCCGGCGGGGGCCATCACTATCATCGCCGGAGCACTGGGGCAGTCCGGCAGCGTGAATGGCGCAGGGGCGGTAGCGAGATTTAGGTTCCCGGGCGCTACGACGCTGGATCAGACGGGCCATCTTTTGATTTCCGACGAGGGCAATTATCTCCTTCGGAAAATGACTCCTGACGGGGTGGTTTCCACCTTAGCAGGCTCTGATGGAAAATCCGGCTCGGCGGACGGCACCGGGACTGCCGCCACCTTTTCAGGCATTGCCGCCATGACCCTTGACGATTCCGGAACTATTTATGCCTCAGGCGGGAATAATGCCAATATCCGGAGGATTACGCCCGCAGGCGTGGTGTTCACGCTGGCGGGCGGCTCCAGCAACATTTCCAACTGGAAAGACGGAGTGGGCCGGAACGCTTCGTTTACCAAGCCCGTGGGCATCGCCTTTTCTGGGGACGGCAGTTTGATGATCGCTGACCGGGACGCTCAATGTATCCGGCGCATGGCGACGGACCTTGCGGTCACCACCTACGCTGGCCGCCCCCGTATCGCTGGTGAACTGAACGGAACCGGCACGAACGCCCAGCTGATGGAGCCTGACAAATCGGTGGTGGATACTGCCGGTAATATTTATTTTATTGACCGACTGCGTATTCGAAAGGCTACCCCTGCGGGCGTGATCACCACCCTTGCCGGGGACCCCTACCTTGCGGGCAGCGCGAATGGGGTGGGCCCCGCCGCTACCTTCAATTACCCCCATGGTTTGGCCCTAGACAAGGCCGGGAATCTCTATGTGGCCGATACTGGTAATCACCTCATACGCAAAATCACCCCCTCGCGGGTGGTGACTACCCTCGCAGGCCGTGCCGGGGAATCCGGTGCCGTGAATGGAGTCGGAGGTGCCGCGCGCTTTGAATTACCCAACGACGTGACCCTCGGTCCCGATGGATCCCTCTACGTCACCGACTATAACCGCGCGGTGAGAAAAGTGACCACCTCCGGAGTAGTGACGACCTATGCGGGTATTTTGGGCGACTACGGCACCAATGACGGCCCCATCGCCAGTGCCCGTTTTCTGTATTTGTCGGCTTCTGCGTTTGATGCACAGGGCAATCTCTACGTCCTCGACGCCGGGGCCCACAATATCCGAAAAGTCCTCGCTGACCGCTCCCAGGTCTCCACCGTATGCGGATTGGCCGGTCAGGCTGGCTACGCTGACGGCAACGGACTGGCGGTGAGATGGAATCAACCCAATGCCCTAGCGGTGGCCCCAGATGGGATGATTTACGTTACGGATACGAACCGAGTGGTCCGCCGCGTCACGCCTACGGGTGACGTCACCTCTGTTGGCGGATCTGCCGTGGAAACGATGGAGTGGTTGTCCGACGGCGTGGGTGGAGAGGCGCGCTTCAGGAGCCTCTTGGGAATCTCGGTCAGCGCCGACGGATCTATTTACCTGTCGGATGCGAACAATGCACGGTTCGTCAAAGGTACCGTACTGAACCCTCCCAAATTGACGGCTATTCCAAAAGAGGTCACGTTCCCTGAAGACACCTCCAACGCGCTGGTGCTAGAGGCCACCGGCACCGGAGTGGGCGCGGTGAGCTTCGCGGTGGTGTCGCCACCCGCGCATGGCTCGCTCACCGGCACCGCCCCGAATCTGCTTTACACTCCCGCTGCGGATTATGTTGGGACGGACCTATTCACCTTCAAAGCGGTGTCGGGATTCACCGAATCCGCCCCCGCTTCGGTCACCCTAACGGTGCTGCCGATCAACGACCCGCCTGCCGCCATCGCGCAGGTCTTGCGCACCCCTGAGGACACCGACTTGCCGGTGGTCCTAACCGGCACCGATGTGGAAGGCGATCCCCTAAACTATGAGGTCACCGTCACCCCCGCGCACGGCACCCTGAGCGGCACCGCTCCGAATCTGGTGTACACTCCCGCTGCGGATTATTTTGGTCCGGACAGTTTTTCCTTCATCGCCAAGGACGCCACCCTATCCAGCACCCCGGAGCAAATCATCCTGACGGTGCTGCCAGTGAATGATGCTCCCACCGTCATTGAACCCCTGCCCACGGTGCTTCAAACACGTCCGGGGCTCACCTTTGCCGTCCCGCTGATCCCGCGATTCCGCGATGTAGAGACCGCCTCGGACTTACTCGCCTTCAGCCTGCAGGCGGAGAGTGGAGAAACCTTTTTCGCTTCCAACCTTCAAGGGGGCACGCTCACCCTAACAGGCACTACAGCGGGGATCACCCGTCTGACGCTCCAAGCGAGCGATCCCGAGGGCCTTTTTGCAAGTTCGGTTTTCAGCTATCGAGTGAAGCATCTACCGGAATTGGCAGGCGGTGCCCTTGGCGGCATTCCCACCCAGCGGGCCATTCTCGAAAAGCCGCCGGTGCGGATCGATCTTGCCGCATGGTTCAGCGATGCCGACGGCGATCCCCTCACCTTCAGCCTAGTGGCCAATTCCAATGACGTCGCCGCTTCCGCTGTATTGACGGATGCCACGCTTACGCTGACCGGGCTCACGCCAGGAAC
>CALQKQ020000252.1:0-5837 GCA_943331195.2 Akkermansia muciniphila
CGTCGAGGCCCGGCTCAATTCAATCTCCCCCTCCCCGCGCTTCACCGAAAACTTGCGGATGCGCTCCGCCGGATATTTTGATAGGGACCGATCCCTAAACTGGTCCTCCGGCTGACTCAAAAATTCCCGCAAGTCAGGATTCACCAAGTAAATGTCCTGGCGCGTCTTGACGTCGTTAAACTGCAAATACATCGCCTTCCCCAGCGGTGCCGTCCGCCCCACCTTGAACTCCACCAGCCGCCCCCCTCCCGGCTTGCGATAGGTGATTTCCACTGCCCCGCTGTCATCCAACCCCAACTCCGACTCCTTCACCTGCCCGCGGCGCACTTCCTCCCGGTCCAGCGTATCCAAAATCTTCGCCTGGGCGACAAAGTCTAACAAAACCTTAACCGCCTCCCGGCTCGCCCGATCTTTCAAGCCCCGCGCCATTTCCCAGCTGCCATCATCCTTGCGCCGAAACGCCAAATTCCCCGCGCTGCTCTTGAGGTCGATGCCCCCAACCTCATCCGGGCTGATTTCTAGAGACACCGCCTCGTCCCGCAGCACATCCCCCTCCAGGTCAAAAACCAAAAAACCCGCCAGATCCCGCGGCGCTTGGCGGCGCTCGTGCAACAGTATATACGAAGTCACGCCGCCCGTTAAGAGCAACATCAAGAGGGTGGTGCGAAATTTCACAGCGAAAAAAGAAAGAAATCAGCTAGTTCCGGCGCGAACTCCACACCATCAGGCCCGTCATCAGCGCCGCCAAGGGCAGGATCACCGTGGTCGTCCAAAAAATCCGCTGCCACTGCTCCGGCTGGATCATGATGCGAAAGCGGTGCTTCGATTTGTCGGTGGCGCTGTCGTTCGGCGCCACCACATCCCGGTGCAGCAGCCAATTCAAACTCCGGATCACAAAGTCGTAGTTCTGCGCATTGATGCTGTCAGGATCGGCTAGGGCACTATTCCCAAAAACCAGCAGCCGCGAACTCTGCACCTGCACCCGCGGGTCCTTCGCCGCCCCCCGCTCCGCCGCCGCCGCCAGATAAATTGGCGGCCCATTGTCCACCCCCGCATTGTAGACCGGCAGCGGCTCCTCAAACTGCTTCTCCCCCCAATACGCATCCGCCGGAGGCGACAACAGCGGCTTGACGTCAATGTTCTCCGACCGCTGCTTCTCCGAACCCGTCTCCACCTTGAGCGATCGCGTCTGGTCCAAAAATAGCGTATTTTCACTCACAATCCCCTGCGTCAGCGGCGACCCATCCAAAAAGCGCGCATCCACATCAAAGCGCTTCACCGGCCCCGACGCCGTACTCTTCGCTGTCAGCACCCGGTCCTCCTGCGGCACAATGCCATAGCTCGCGAGAAATTTATCGAGGTTAGGGGTCCGGTTCGCTGGATTCAACATCAACATCAAGGAGTGCCCCGGCGTCTCAAAATATCGCGTCAAAATCTCCCGCTCCCGCTCCCCAATATCCTCAGCCGCAATCCACAACAAAGCCCCCAGGTTGGCCGGCACCTCCGATTCCGTCAAAATAGGAAAAGGCTCCAGCTCAATGTTTTGCATCCGCGCAATCTCACTCAAAATGTTGTAAACCGACGTCCGGTCCGGCAACTGCCGCCACGTTCCCAAACCCGAAACGATCCCCACCACCGGGCGGTCCACGCTCGTAATCCCGCGGATCGCCGCATTGAGCAGCCCCTCCCCCTTAAACGCCGTCGCCGTCTGCTTCACCGGATCCACCTCATAGAGCGCCGCCTCCGTGATAAACTTATACGAACTCTGCCCGTCCCTCCCCTGCCCCGGTGCCTCCGCCTGCACCAAAACCCCATTCGTCTCCAAACTCAGCCGCGATTTAAACAACTGCGCCTTCAGCGCCTCATAGGCCTGAACATCCCGCCGCGTATCGATCACCTTCACCTCCACCCGACCCTTCATCGCCCCCTGATATTGCTGCAGCAAGGCGCTCAAATCCTTCTCCGCTTCCGTCCCCCGCACCGTCAACGCCGTAATCTTAATCGGCACCGTCACCTTCTTGAGAAAGTCCACCGTGCTCCCCGCTAAGGTAAATTTGCGATCAAAGGTGTAGTCCCATTGCTTGAAGTGCCGCGACGCCAGGTAGTTGACCAGGCCAAACAGCACCAGCATCAGCACCAGTTGCACCACCACATTCAGCCCAATGCGAAAGCGCTGAATGCGCGGCACCCGAGCTTCCCGCAGTGAGGACTCGCCAGCGTCAGGAGAAGGTTCCATGGTCATCAAAAAATAGAATTAAAAGATATCATCCGCCCCATCCATCACGCCTTCCACCGCCGGTATTCCAGCACCTGGTGCGTCAGCACAAGAATCAAAATAGCCCCGCTCACATAATAAGTCAGGGGACGCGAATCGATCAGCCCCAGCGTAAAGTAATCCATGTGCCGCATCGTCACCGCCTGGTCCAACACCGGCCGCATCCGATCCGGATTCTCCTGCGACAAATACATCAAAAACGTCCCCGCCAAGAAATGCAACAAAATCAACGCGTACCCCAAAATCGCCGCAATGATCTGATTCCTCGTCAGCGCCGAAGCCAAACACCCCAACGCCAAGTGAAACAAGCCCGTCGCAAATAAAATCAAATAGCTCCCCCCCAGCGCCCCCAACGGAATCTCCACTTCCCCCCGCATGATCCAGTGCAACAAGCCAAAATAGAGCAACGCCGGCAGCCACAGCACACTATAAAAAATCACCGCCGACGTGTACTTCGCCATCAGCACCTGCCACGCCCGCACCGGCGCCGTCAACAAACTCTCCAAGGTCCCCTGCCGCTGCTCCTCCGCAAAAAGCCGCATCGTAATCAGCGGAAATAGGAAAAAATAGTAGTACCAAAACCACTGCGGAAAAAACGTCCACCGCACGATGCTGAAATCCGATGGCTTCTCCCGCAATAAGCCAATCGATAGGCTAAACGACTGCCCCGTGATCACCATGAAAAGCGCCAACACCACCCACGCCACTGGCGATAAAAAAAAGGCCCGCAGCTCTTTGCCGAGCAGAATGAGAAAGGTCCGCATTTTTGTTAGTAAGTAAACTGAATATAGAAAAATCAAGGTCGCGCGGTTCCCCCGCCCCAACACCACCGCCTCACTCCCGCTGCGTCAACTCCACAAAGACATCCTCCAAAGTCGCCCGGTGCAGCGTCAACTCCCGCAGCCGCCAATGGCGCGCCGCCGCCAACTCCGCCAGCTCCACCCGGATCTCCTCCCCAGGCTCCACCCGCAACTCATAGCGATGCCAGCCCTCCCCCACGTCGCTCGACGCCAAGCGCCGCACCGCCCCCATCCCCTGGATCTGCTCCGACACCTCCTCCGGCCCCGCCTGCAACTCCACCGTCACCGTCCCACTCGACTGCAAATTCTCCGCCAAGGCCTCCGGCGTGTCGTCCGCCCGAATCGTGCCCTTATTAATAATGATCACCCGGCGACAGCTCATCTCCACTTCACTCAAAATGTGCGTCGACAGCAAAATGGTGTGCTCCCCCGCCAACTGCGCGATCAAACTGCGCACCTGCCGAATCTGATTCGGATCCAGCCCATTGGTCGGCTCATCCAAAATCAGCAGCCGCGGCCGATGCACCAAGGCGTCCGCCAATCCCACCCGCTGGCGAAATCCCTTGGAGAGCGTCCCGATCATCTTTTTCCGCACCTCGCCCAGCCCACAATACTCCATGGCCCGCTCCACACTGCTGCGCACTTCCCGGATTTTCACCCCCTTCAGCGCCGCCCGAAACGTCAAATACTCCGCCACCCGCATGTCCTCATACAGCGGCACATTCTCCGGCATAAACCCAATCTCCCGCCGCGCCTTCAGCGAATCGTGAAAAACATCGTGTCCCCCAATGCAGGCCGCCCCACTCGTCGGCGGCAAATACCCCGTCAACATCCTCATCGTCGTCGACTTCCCCGCCCCATTCGGCCCCAAAAATCCCACGATCTCCCCCGGCTGCACCTGAAACGAAATCCCATCCACCGCCGTCCGCCCCGCAAAGCGTTTCGTCAGATTCTGCACATCAATCATCATAAAAGGTCTCAAAAAAGGGGGGCATCCCCGCACCCGTCAAAAACGCCAGCGCGCGGCTTAGCCCGTTTCATACCCTGCCGCGCCCACCTTGGCAACACGCAGTTGCTCCCCACCTCCCCCGCCCCCTTCAGCTTTTTCCCCCATCCCCCTCTGAAGCCCTTGCCGGAACTTGCGGATTGGTTTTAATGACCCCTTCCCGCCTCGGCGCTTCTCCTCCCTCGCTCTCCCATTCCCGTGAATACCCTCCGCAGTTTTAAAACCAAGTCCGGCCTTGAAGGTAAGTTCTGCTCCCTGCCTGCCCTGGCAGAATCCGGGCTCGCTCCCAACCTCGCGCGCCTTCCCATCTCCATCCGCATCGTCCTCGAATCCCTCCTGCGCCACTGCGACGACAAAAAAGTCACCCGCACCGACCTCGCTAACCTCGCCAACTACTGCGCCGCCAAACCCGGCGACTACGAAATCCCCTTCGTCGTCGCCCGCATCGTCCTCCAAGATTTCACCGGCGTCCCCCTCCTCGTCGACCTCGCCGCCATGCGCAGCGCCGTCCACCGCATGGGCAAAAACCCTAAAATCATCGAACCCCTCGTCCCCGTCGACCTCGTCGTCGACCACAGCGTCCAAGTCGATTTCGCCGGCACCTCTGACGCTCTCGCCCGCAACCTCGACCTCGAATTCCATCGCAACCGCGAACGATATCAATTCCTCAAATGGGGCGAACAAGCCTTCGACACCTTCAAAGTCGTCCCCCCAGGCATCGGCATCGTCCACCAGGTCAACCTCGAGTACCTCGCCAAGTGCGTCCTCGAAAAAGACGGCCTCTACTTCCCTGATACCCTCGTCGGCACCGATTCCCACACCACCATGATCAACGGCCTCGGCGTGGTCGGCTGGGGCGTCGGCGGCATCGAAGCCGAAGCCGGCATGCTCGGCCAACCCGTCACCTTCCTCGTCCCCGAAGTCGTCGGCGTCTTCCTCCACGGCGCCCTCCCCCCAGGCGTCACCGCCACCGACCTCGTCCTCCGCGTCACCGAACTCCTCCGCCAAACTAAAGTCGTCGGCAAATTCGTCGAATTCTACGGCCCCGGGGCCCAAGCCCTCAGCCTCCCCGACCGCGCCACCATCGCCAACATGGCCCCAGAATACGGCGCCACCATGGGCTTCTTCGGCATCGACCACATCACCGTCGACTACCTCGCCGCCACCGGCCGCAGCCCCGAAAACTGCGAAGTCGTCGAAGCCTACTTCCAAGCCCAAGGCCTCTGGGGCCTCCCCGCCTCCCGCGACGCCCTCGACTTCTCCCAAGTCGTCGACCTCGACCTCAGCTCCATCCACCCCAGCGTCGCCGGCCCCAAACGCCCCCAAGACCGCATCGACGTCGCCAACCTCCAACAGCGCTTCGACGCCCTCCTCGCCGCCCCCACCCCAGACGGCTACGGTAAGGCCAGCCAACTCACTCCCGACGGCCACCGCCCCCTCGTCTCCTACGACGTCACCGTCGATAGCAAAGCCGGCGTCGCCGACCACATCACCCACGGCTCCGTCCTCATCGCCGCCATCACCAGCTGCACCAACACCAGCAACCCCAGCGTCATGCTCGCCGCCGGCCTCCTCGCCCAAAAAGCCAACGCCCGCGGCCTCACCATCAAACCCAGCGTCAAAACCAGCCTCGGCCCAGGCAGCCGCGTCGTCACCGACTACCTCACCAAAACCGGCCTCCAAGCCGAACTCGACCGCCTCGGCTTCCAAACCGTCGGCTACGGCTGCACCACCTGCATCGGCAACTCCGGCCCCC
>CALQKQ020000253.1 GCA_943331195.2 Akkermansia muciniphila
CCGGCCTGGCTATCAAGTGGTGCGGGACCAGATGGGGTCGCCGCGGCGGGCGGTGCCGGTGCAGGGGCTTAGCTTGGATCGGGATGGGCGCACCTTGGTGGTGAAAGTGCCGCGGCAAACCGAGCCGGTGGGGTATGGACTAACGCTTCCTTTGCCAGAGGCGTGGCGGCAGCCGGGTGGAGTGGCGCAGCGCATGGAGTTGGATGTGTTGGTGACCTTGCAGGGGGTGCAGGTGCCGTCGGCGGTTGGGGAAGGCAGCGAGATTTGGCCTAGCACCTCGCTGGCGGTGAACCAGGCCCTGGCTCTACCGGGCGGCGGCGGGCGCAAGGCGGGGTTTAGGGGCGGGAATGGGGTGGAGCTCACGGGGTTGCTGGAGCGGAGCGATGTGTTCCGGCCGAACACGCAGCCGGGGGCCAAATTGGATTGGGAGCCGGAGCATGCCTGGGGGGCCTTCGAGGCGCGCGGGGTCACAGGGACGGCGCTGCCGGGGGCAGATGGCGAAGGAGGGAGGCTAGCGGCTTTTCGCCTAACTACCGATGTGCCGGATGCGGCGGCGCTCGCCGCGCAGGGTCTCTACGCGGTGCAGGGAGCGGAGCAGGTGCCGCTACCCCTGGGGAAAACCTTGGTCCCCTGGGCCCGGGAAGGCGATGCCGCGCCGACTCCGGTGGCCGCAGAGCGCCCGGCGGGCTCGTGGATGGCGGGGCGAGCGGTGTTTTTCTCGGACGCAGCGGGCTGCGCGACGTGCCACCAGATCCGCGGCGAAGGCGTGGCGCTAGGGCCTGACCTAACTAATCTTGTTTCGCGGGATCGGGCCAGCGTGTGGGCGGACATCCGGCATCCGTCGGCGTCGATCAATCCGGACCATCCGGCGAGCGCGGTGCGGCTGAAAAGTGGGGTGGTGTTGACGGGGATGGTGCGCCGGGCCGAGGGGGGAAGCGTGCAATTGGCCCTAGCGGGTGGGGCGGTGCAGAGCTTGGCGCGGGGCGACATCGCGGAGATGGCCTTGTTGCCCACTTCCCTGATGCCGGAGGGCTATGGGGACCGGCTCAGCCCGGGGCAGCAGGACGACTTGTTGACGTTCCTTTTGACGAATCCGCTAGAGCCGGCGCCGCTGTTGCGAGCGGGCGGGCCGCCGGCGCGGTCGTGGGCGGGGCTGCCGGAGCCCTTGCGCGCGGCCTTGCGGGGCCTTCCGGCTGGGGGAGAGGTACCGCTGCGCTTGTTGTTGTGCGCGGGTCCGAAAGACCACGGCTTGGGGGAACACGACTACCCTTTGTGGCTGGAGCGCTGGTCGACTCTGCTAGGGTTGGCGCCTGGGGTGACGGTGGCGCGGGCCACGGACTTTCCGAGTGCGGCGCAACTCGCGGCGGCGGATGTGGCGATTTTTTATTCGCGCAATCCTGGGTGGAATGCTGCGGCGGCGGCGCGCCTGGATGCGTTTACCGAGCGGGGCGGGGGCCTGGTGTATCTGCACTGGGCGGTGGAGGGGTATCAGGATGTTTTGTTGTTGGCGGAGCGGATTGGTTTGGCGACGCAGGGCGGTGTGACGACCAAGTTCCGGCACGGGCCGGTGCGGCTGGACTTGGTGACGCGGGAGCACCCTATCACGCGAGGGTTTCCGGCGAGCCTGGAGCTAGAAGACGAGACGTATTGGAATTTGCAGGGGGATCCGGCGCGGCTCACGCCGTTGGCCACGGGGAATGAGGAGGGGGCGGCGCACCCGCAGTTGTGGGTGCGCCAGCAGCATCAGGGCCGCGTGGTGGTGTGCCTTCCGGGGCACTATAGCTGGACGTTTGACGATCCGCTCTATCGGTTATTGGTGCTGCGGAGCATCGCCTGGGCGGGGCGCCAGGCGGAGGTGGACCGGCTCTCCGGGCTGGGAACGATCGGCGCGCGGATGGCTCCCTGAGGGCTGGCGGGAACGCCAAGCCCCAGCTTGGCGCGTCATCAGGGCCACCCGCCGCCCCCGAGTATTCCTCAAGCGAGCTTGGGAGCCGCCTCGGCCTTGGCCTCGGCGGGTTTGGCTTCAGGTTTTACCTCGGCTGGCTTGGCCTCGGGCTTTTTGTCGTCCTTCGCGACGGGCTTCTTCTCGTCCGGCTTTTTGTCATCCACCTTCTTGTCATCTGGTTTCTTCTCGTCCTTGTCGCGCGCGGGCCGCAGGGCTTTAAATTCGGTCACCTTGAGGTCTTTGTTGTCCTTGAGGGCCTTGCTGACGTCGCTGCGGGAGAGTTTTCCGGCGCTGCTCAAAACGGCTTCGATGCCCTTGGAGGTTTTTTCGGATTTGTCCAAGGTGGCGCCTTCGATGCTGGAGAGATAGGCCTTCAAGTCGGACTCGGCGGCTTCGTCTTTGGCACCGTCTACCACGACCGAGAAAAGATTGCGCACAGCCTCTTTGACCTCTTTTTTGTCGTCCTTCTTTTCGGCGCGCGATTTCCGGTCCGGCTTTTTGTCGTCTTTTTCTACGGCAGGCGCTAGGGCGGTGAGGCTGACGAGGGCCAGCAAAAGCAAAGTCGTTTTCATCAAAGGGATGGGGTGTGGGGTTGGTGGCTGCGGGCGGTGTGGTGCCAGCGCGGCCTGGGAAACTAAGCTTCCAGCGTTGCCTTTGGCAAGATCTTCCTTCCCGCTTATCCCGGCCCGCAAACCGCTTCCAATCCATAGCTGAGGGCGGCGACGGCATGGCGCAAGTCCTCGGGACTGCTGCACAGCGGCGGCAGCAGCACCAAGGTGTCGCGGATCGGCCGGGTCAGCAGCCCGGCTTCGCGCGCCGCAAGACAAACCCGCGCCCCGGTCTGCTCCTCCCAAGGATAGGCCCGGGCTGCGGCGGCGTCCTCCATCACGTCCAGCCCGGCGATGAATCCGCACTGCCGCACCGCCCCGAGATGGCGCCGATGCTTCTGGCGCATTCCGGCCAAAAGCTCCCCCAACAAAACAATCTTCGGCTGGAGCTCCGCTAGGGTATTTTCCCTCTCAAAAACCTCCAGATTGGCCAGGGCCACCGCGCAGGCCAGGGGATTCCCCGTATAGCTGTGGCCATAAAAAAAGGTTTTCAGCTCCGCATAGGTCCCCAGAAAAGCCTCGTAAATCCACTCCGGCGTCAGGGTCGCCGCCAGCGGCAGATACCCGCCCGTCAAGCCCTTGGCCAGACACAGGAAATCCGGTACCACGTCCTCGTGCTCGCCGGCAAACATGCGCCCGGTGCGCCCAAATCCCGTCATCACTTCATCGCAAATCAAGAGCACTCCCCGCTCATCGCACCAGCGCCGCAATCCTCCTAGCATCCCTTTCGGCCAGGTCCTCATCCCCGCGCTGCCTTGAATGAGCGGCTCAATGATCACCGCCGCCAGGCCTTCGCTAAAGGCCTGGGGCATCTCCGCTAGGGCCTCGAGCGACGCAAAATGCTGCGTGTTTAGGCCAAACCGGCGAAACCGATCCGCGAAGGTCCCAATTCCCCCTAACGTCGCTGCGGCCATGGTGTCGCCATGATAGGCATTCTCGAAGGCGGCAAAGCCGACCCGCTCCGGATGGCCGGTCAACTGGTGATACTGCAGCGCCATCTTCACGGCGCATTCCACGGCGGTCGATCCATCGTCGCTGAAAAACACCCGGGTCAAGCTCCCGGCCGGCTGCAAGTCCACCAGCGCCTTGGCTAGGCGCGTGGCGGGCTCATTGCAGAATCCTAAGGCGGAAACGTGGCTGATTTTGTCCAATTGATCCCGCAAGGCCTGATCTAAATGCGGATGGCGATGCCCGTGCAGATTCGTCCAAATCGTCGAGTTCCCATCAAAGTAGCGCCGCCCATCGGCCCCCTCCAACCAGGGCCCGTTCCCCCCGGTGACAAACAGCGGCTGGTGGCCGGGGTCGGTCCACTGCTTCATCTGGGTGAAGGGATGCCAGCCGTGGGCGCGGTCCCAGGCAGTGAGGCGGGCGAGTTCAGCGGCATCCATGGGCGGCACGCTGGGCCATCCCCTCCCGCCCTGTCAACCCAGCGGGACCGGGATTCGTCACCTGAATTTCAGTCAGGCTCCGCTTGTGGAATCGCCCTAGCTGGGTACGATGAAATCCCCTTAATGCCCCCCTCCCTCCACCACAACTCCCGCCGCTCCCATGTCGCTGACTGGGAACGGACCCAGAAAGCCCGCACCTGGCGCGGCCAGGGCAAACTGCTTTTCATCGCCTTCCTCTCCCTCCTCAGTTATCTTACATTGCCCTCCACCCTGGTGCTCACCTATCTGCTCCTCGCCGAGCCGGGCGGCGGCTGGCAGCTCTGGACGCTGGCTTCCCTCTGCGCCCTCCTGTTCAGCGTCATTCTGGGCACCATTCTGAGCGCCACGACCCACTGCGCGCTGTGCCATGGCCGCCCCCTGCTCAATCAGCGCTGCCGCAAACACCAGCTTTCTAACAAGTTACCCGGCCTGACCTACCGCGCCTCCGCCATCTTGGCGCTGCTCTTCACGGGGCGCTTCCGCTGCATGCTCTGCTCCACGCCCTATCGGCTGGGCCGCAAAAGCTAAGGCCCTGCCGCCTTCTAAGTCCTTCGTGACTTCGCCTCGCGCTGTGCCATCTTCGCGGCGACGATGCCTGCCGCGCCCCGACCCCACTTCGCCTACATTTTCGAGCGTTTCCCCTCCTTCACGCAGACCTTCTGCGCCCGCGAGGTCCTCGAATTGCAGCGCCAAGGCACCCGCCTCCTCCTCTTTTCGATCCGCGATACCCGCGACGAAGCGCTGCAACACTTCCCGCCTTCGCTGGCGGACCAAGTCATCACGCTGCCGCCGTCCGCCGTCCTCGTCCGCGAAGTCGAGGCCTTAAAAGAGCAGCGCCTCCTCCCTCAATCCCTCGTCCTCACCCTCCGCCACTGGGGTTCCCGACCCGACAAAGCCCGCCTCTACGAAGCCGCTTGGATCGGGCACAAACTCCGCGCCGCCAAGGTGCACCACGTCCACACTCACTTCGCCGGCCTCGCCGCCCGCACCGCCTGGTGGGTCCGCCAAACCTACGGCCTCAGCTACAGCTTCACCGGCCACGCCAACGACCTCTTTTGCCCCGACGACGCCAGCGACCTCAAGCTCCCCCGCCTCATCGCCGACGCCGCCGCCATCATCGCCGTCAGCGACTACACCGCCTCCTGGCTCCGCCAACATCACCCCGCCGCCGCCTCCCGCATTCACCGCGTCTACAACGGCCTCGACCTCGCCCCTTTCCTCCAACCGTCTCCGCCGCCCCCCGCTTCCCCGCCCCTGCTCCTCTCCGTCGGCCGCCTCATCGAAAAAAAAGGCTTCGCCGATCTCATCGACGCCTGCGCCCTGCTCCGCGACCGATCCCTCCCTTTCCAATGCCGCATCGTTGGCGACGGCCCCCTCGAAGCCGATCTTCAGGCGCGCATCGCCGCCGCCCAGCTCCAGCAGCACGTCGCCCTCACCGGCCCCCTGGCCCAAGCCGACATCATCGACCTCCTGGCCCAAGCCGCTCTCTTCGTCCTTCCCTGCGTCACCGAATCCACCGGCGGCCGCGACGTCCTGCCCACCGTTCTCATGGAAGCCATGGCCGCCGCCCTCCCCTGCGTTTCCACCAGCGTCGCCGGCGTTCCCGAAATGGTCCTCCCTGGCCAAACCGGGCTCCTTGCCCCCGAGCGCGACCCCGCCGCGCTCGCTGCCGCGCTGGCTTCGCTGCTGACCGATCCCGCCCGCGCTCGGCGCCTCGGGCAAGCCGGCCTGGCCCTGGCTCGTTCCCGCTTTGACCAAACCATCACCGCCGCCCACCTCCGGCACATCCTCACCGCCTTTGGTCGCGTCAATGGTCCTCCGGCGTCCCTTGCGCTGGCGGCGGCCCAGGCCCGCCGCCTTCTTCGCAG
>CALQKQ020000254.1 GCA_943331195.2 Akkermansia muciniphila
GCCCCCCAAGCCGGTCCCGGCCGCCTTCTGGGAGCAATCCCCCCCTCCCGCACCCCCAGCTCCCGGCCCCGCCGGCATGCTCCCCCCTCCCAACACCAGCGGACCCCCCAGAGTCCTCGCCATCGACCCCGCCCTGCGCAACACCGGCTGGGCCATCGTCGAACGCCAAGGCCGCAAAAACGTCGCCCTCGCCTGGGGCGTCATCCGCAACCCCCCCAAACTCCTCCCCAGCTCCTGCCTCGCCGAAATCGCCCGCCACTTCCGCCAACTCATCGCCACCTACCAACCCAACGTCTGCGGCATCGAGGCCACCATCTACGTGCAAAATTTCCAAACCGCCATCACCCTCGGCGCCGCCCGCGGTGCCGCCCTCGTCGCCGCCGCCGAAGCCGGCCTCGAAATCTACGAATACCCCCCGCGCCGCGTCAAACAAGCCGTCGTCGGCCGCGGCAACGCCGATAAATCCCAGGTCGCCTTCATGGTCCGCGCCCTCCTCAGCCTCCCCGAAACCCCTCCCCACGACGCCGCCGACGCCCTCGCCATCGGCATCGCCCACCTCGAAGGCAGCGACCCCCGCCACGCCGGCCTCGCCTCCGCCAAATCCCGCTGCTGACCGCCCCAGGCCTTCCAGGTTGACCCCAGCCGCCTCCTCCCTCATCTCTGCCCTCCCCGCTCCGGCCTGTTTTTGCTCATGGAATCGCCCCGCCCCGCCTCCCCGCCCCTCTCGCAGTGGCGCCAAGTCATGGCGCGCCTCTCCCTCCTCCCCCCTTGGGCGACTCCCCTCGCCCTCGGCGGCACCGCCCTCTGGTTGGCCCTCACCCTCAAAGCCCTCCTCGCCCTGACCGCCCCCGCGCAGGTCGGCCTCCACGTCGAAACCGTCGCCCATCCCGAAAAGGCCATCGACCTCGCCTACTCCTTCTTCACCGCCCACTGGCTCCTCCTCGCCAAATGCCTCGCCCCCGCCCTCGCCCTCGCCCTCCTCCGGGCCCGCCAAGGCGCCCTCGTCCTCCCCCTCCTCCTCGTCTCCAGCTGGCTCTTCCTCTGGTGGCTCGCCGGCGACCTCAACCAAAACCTCGAGCGCGCCCTCCACGACCCCCTGGGCATGCTCTCCTCCCCCCTCGCCTACTACACCAAGCTCGGCCTCATCGGATTCCTCATGCTCAGCTTCCCCCTCCTGCTCGGCCTCTACTTCCGCTCCTCCCTCCTCGACCGCTACCTCCTGCGCTGCTTCGCCGTCCCCTTCCTCCTCTGCGCCGGAGGCATCGCCGGCATCATGATCACCATGGACCTGCTGAATAACGCCAACGACTTCGTCGCCGCCAAATTCGGCCTCGGCAGCATCCTCCTCTTCTACCTCGCCCAACTGCCCCAAATCCTCGTCACCATCACCGAGGCCGCCCTCCTCCTCGCCACCCTCTACGCCCTCGGCCGCATGTCCCGCTACAACGAGCTCATCTCCATGATGTCCTCCGGCCGCAGCGTCGCCCGCATCCTCGCCCCCCTCCTCCTCTTCGCCGCCTGGGCCTCCCTCGCCATCATCGCCCTCAACTACCAACTCGCCCCCCAAGCCGATCGCACCAAGGAAGACATGCTCAAAGACACCGGCCGCCGCTCCGCCACCCGCGACTCCACCGGCGTCGAATTCAACGTCCCCTACCGCAATCGCGAAGACCGCCGCAACTGGCTCATCTTCCGCCTCCCCTACGACCTCTCCGAACGCAACTCCATGAACGAAGTCTGGGTCATGCAGCAAGACGAACAAGGCGATCCCAAAACCATGATCGTCGCCAAACGCGCCGCCTGGAATCCCGCCCTCCGCTCCTGGACCTTCTACCAAGCCGCCGTCATGGACTTCGCCCCCGACCTCAAACTCAAGTCCCTCCGCTTCGAAGAGCGCCTCCCCATCCTCGAACCCTGGCGCGAAACCCCCGGCAGCATCCTCAGCGACCGCCTCAACCCCGACTACCTCGGAGTCCCCGAACTCCTCTCCTACCTCCACACCAACGCCTCCCTCCCCCCCCGCAGCCTCGCCAAATACGAAGCCGCCCTGCACTGGCGCTTCGCCCTCCCCTGCCGCTGCTTCCTCCTGGTCCTCCTCGCCGCTCCCCTCGGCATCATCTCCTCCCGCCGCGGCCTCCTCGGCGGCGTCACCACCGCCGTCGGCCTCTTCATCCTCCTCTTCTTCTGCTCCGCCGTCCTCCTCAAAGCCGGCGAAGGCCTCTACCTCCCCCCGGCCGCCGGTGCCTGGCTCGTCAACGCCCTCTTCCTCGCCTTCGGCCTCACCGCCCTCTGGATGCGCAGCAATAACCGCAGCCTCCCCAGCTGGAATCCCCTGCGCTGGTTCCGCCCCCACGCCTAACCCCCCCTCACTTCTCCACCAGCTCCAAACGCATCGCCTGGCGCAGCTCCGCCGCCGCCTCATCCCGCCCATCCTTCTCGTACAAATCCATCAAATCCTGCTGCCCCCGCCGCCAGGGCGCGCCCCCCCTCGGCAGCAAGTTCACATACTCCTCCTGCATCCGAATCCCCTCCTCCAACCGCCCGCCCGTAGCATACGTCGTAGCCAGCACCGCCATGCTTCCCAGCGTCACCGGATGCTCCGCCCCCAACACCTTGCTCCGCAGCGCCAACACCTTCTCCCGGATCTCCACGCACTCGCCCTGCCGGCCAGCAAAAAAATAGGAAATCGATAAATTCATCATCGCCCCAAGCGTGTCCGGATGCTCCGCTCCCAGCACCTCCTGACTCCGCGCCACCACCTCCTCCCGCAGCCGCAGCGCCTCGTCCCAGTCCCCCTTGTCGTGCCACGCGCCCGCCACCGCCGCCATCGCACTCAAGGTGCTGTGATGCTTCGGCCCCAGCTCCTCCCGGCGCCCCTTCAGCACCGCCTCCGCCATCCGCAGCGCCTCGGCCCAACGCCCCGCCGCCGCATACGACCTCCCCAGCTCGCCCATCGCCGCCAAGGTATCCATATGCCCCGCCCCAAGCAGCGCCCGCCGACCCGCCAACACCTCCTCCCTCATCCGCAAGGCCTCCTCAAAGCGCCCCACGTCAAAGTACGACTTCGCCAAATTATATATCGCCCTCAACACCGACTCCGATCCCCTCCCATCCATCTCCAGGCGCCGCTGCAACACTTCCTCCCGCAGCGCCCGCGCCTCCTCCTGGCGGCCCGCCCCATAGTAGGAAACCGCTAATTGATTCATCGCATCCAACGTCTCCGTGTGGCCCTCCCCGAGCACCTGGCGCCGCCCCGCCAGCACCGCCTCGCGCGACGTAAGCGCCTCCGCCCTCCGCCCCACCTCATAGTACGAAATCGCCAAATCTTGCATCGCCGCCAGCGCCTCAGGATGCTTCCCCCCCACCTCCCCGACATAGTAATCCCGCGCCTTCTCCTGGAGCCCGATCGCCTCAGGCATCACCCCCAGCACCTGGTAGGTCCGCCCCAAGGCCGCCTGCAGCTTGGCCCGATACCACCCCATCCCAGAAAACTCCTTGTCCATCCTCCTCCCCGCATTCCCCAGCGCCTCCACCACCGTGATGCTCCGCCCATCCTGGCCCGGATCTGGACTTCGAAACACACTCGAAAAAAACAAAACCAACTGCTCCGCCTCCATGCGCGCCTCCCGCTCCCGCTGCAAGGCAGTCACCGCGTTCTGCCGCTCGCCCTCCGCCTTATCCCGCGCCAGCTTCGCCTGCTGCGCCTGCCACAAACTGGCCGCCACCCCCCCAGCCAGCACTGCCAACACCGCCCCGCCCGCCGCCACCGCCCCACGATGGCGCCGCAGAAATTTCCTCGCCTGGTACGTCCGACTCGGCGGACCCGCCGCCACCGGCTCATCCAACAAAAAACGCCCCAGATCATCCGCGAGGGAACGAGCGCTGTCATAGCGCCGCTCCCGCTCCTTCTCCAAGCACCGCAGCATGATCCAATCCAATTCTCCCTGAACCGCCGCCGCCAACCGCGCCCCCGTCGTCCCCCGCCGCCGCGCCAGAACTTCCCGGGCCTCCCCCGCAGGCAGCAGAGCCGTGCTGGGCCGCCTCACCTCCCCCTCCCGCACCTGCCGCAACACCTCGTCAAACGAAAGCTGCCGCACCACCTCCCCACTCAGCGGCGTGCTTCCCACCAGCAACTCGCACAAAATCACTCCCAGCGCATAAATGTCGCTCCGCGTATCCAAATCCCGCGTCGCCCCCGCCTGCTCCGGACTCATGTACTGCGGCGTCCCCACCACCAAGCCCTCCCGCGTCCGGTGCACGCTCCGCTCCACCTCCGCCGACGCCCCATCCAGCGCCTTGGCTATCCCAAAATCAATCACCTTCGCCACCGGCTTGCCATCCACTTCCATCACCAATAAGTTAGACGGCTTCAAGTCGCGGTGCAAAATCGCCTTCTGGTGCGCATGGTGCACCGCCAAACACACCGGCCGAAACAACTCCAGCCGCTCCCGCACCCCCAAACCTCGCGCGTCGCAGTACGCCGTGATCGGCACCCCCCGCACCAACTCCATCACAAAATACGGCAAGCCCCCCGCCGTAGTCCCCGCCTCCAGCACCCCCGCAATGTTCGGGTGATCCATCCGCGCCAGCGCCTGCCGCTCCCCCTCAAACCGCCGGATGATCTCCCAACTATCCATCCCCGGCTTGATCACCTTCAGCGCCACCTCCCGCCGCATCGGCTCCGCCTGCTCCGCCAAATAAACCATCCCAAATCCCCCCTCCCCCAGCACTTCCCGCAACCGGTAAGGCCCAATCACCCCCTCCGCCACCGCCTCCCCCCACCCGCAGCGACCCCCGCCTCCCGGCGGCAAAACTACCGTGTCTGGCAACTCCAAAGCGTCCCCATCTCCCGCGCAACCCAGCAGTGCTCCCCCCTCAAACACCGCTGGCCTCTGAGCGCCCCGCAGGGTTGCAACTGGGGCGGAACCTCTAGGCGTCATAGGATAAACCTAAGACTCCACTAGGCGTTGTCAGAGTCAAGCACATCTTCCCCACCACCAGCCCCGCCACCCCAGCGGCGGCCCGAAATACCAGTGGAGGGCATCGCGAAGCTGTGGTACGGCCCCCCATGACATCCGGCCCCTCGCTTTCTCGCCTCGCCCACGCCGCCCTCCTCGGCTTGGCCTGCCTCACCTTCACCAGCTGTGGCACCACCCGCTCCGCCAGCCCCAAAGGCACCGCCGATTCCTTCGACCCTCCCGCCCTCCGCCCCCGCAATCCCGCCGCCGTCGTCGTCAAAGTCTCCACCGGCGCCCAGCGCGTTTACGTCGTGGAAAAAGACCGCGTCCTCCTCGCCACCCCCTGCTCCGTCGGCACCGGCGGCCTCACCGGCCAAGGCATTTACCGCATCAACGTCAAAAACGCCTCCAAACGCCGCATCAGCCAACCCGACGCCGGCTACCCCATGCCCTATTGGATGGAATGGAAACCCGCCTACGGCATGCACTGGGGTTTTGTTAAGCCCTACCCTTGCACCCACGGCTGCATCCGCCTCCCCATGAAGTCCGCTGCCAAAATTTTCGCCATGACCCAATTGGGCACCACCCTCTCCATCCAAGCCTCCCACCCCGAGGACGCCACCATCGGCAAAACCCTCCCCGTGCTCGACGACGGCCCCCTCCCCAATCCCCCCAAGTCCTACCTCCTCAGCCAAAAATTCTTCCAAGACGCCCAATACAAAGGCAAAATGTTCCTCGACTGACCCTCGACTGACCCTCGACTAACCCTCGACTAACCCACGACTGACCCCCAGCAGGCCCCCGCAGCGCCTGCCCCCCCCGCTTCCCCTCCCCTGCTGCCGTCCCCCCATGCCCCCTTCCCCCCCGCCCGACCGCGC
>CALQKQ020000255.1 GCA_943331195.2 Akkermansia muciniphila
CCTGAAATTTTACTGGCAGGGACGTCCACAAGGCGCGTTATATATCCCGATGCCTTTTCCTTCGGGAATCGTTGCGGCCATTCTGTTCCATCCTCACACCCTCCATTATAAACGATGAAATTCCTCACCGCTCTCTTCGCCTCCCTCCTCCTCGCCGGGGCCGCCTCCGCTGAAATCAACAAAAAGTGCCCCGTCAGCGGCAAAGACGTCGACGCCGCCGTCACCTCCGAACTCAAGGTCACCGTCGGCTTCTGCTGCGCCAAGTGCCAAGGCAAATTCGAAGCCGATCCTAAGCTCCAAGAAGAAGCCGTCCGCAAACACGCCGGTGCCACCGAATCCCCCGTCAACACCAAGTGCCCCATCAGCGGCAAGGACAACGCCGCCGGCAAAACCGCCACCGCTTCCATGAAGGTCGCCTTCTGCTGCCCTAAGTGCAAAGCTAGCTTCGACGCCGAACCCAAAAAGTTCATCGACAAGGTCAAGTAAGCCTCCCTTCTAAGCGCACCGCGCTTTCCCCCCTTTCCCCAAAAGGGCTGCCCCGCAAGGAGCAGCCCTTTTTTCGTGCTCACCCAGGCCCATCGCCCAGGTCCGCCACCGCCCCGCGCCTCGCCCAGGCACCGGGGCGGCTCAAAATCCTCAGGACCAACCGTGCGCGTCGCGCACCTTCAGCATCGCCGCCAGGATCGCATTCCACGTCCCCGGGCGGTGCAACACTTCGTTGGGGAACATGCAGCCATCCCAACACAAGTGCTTGATGCCCCGCTCCTGCGCCCCCTTCAGCCAATACCCCGAGGCCGCCGCAATGTCCAACTTTCCGTTAGGATCGTCCGCTTGGCAGTGGCGCCCCGTCTTGTCGTGGCTCCCCGAACCGTGCACCGTGCCGTCGTTCTGCGCGACGTGAAAATCAATCGTCCACGGGCGCAGCGCATCGGTCATGGTCGTGTACGCCGCATGGAATTCCGCCGCGCTGTAGCCCTCTTGGAGCAGCGCCGCCTCAGGGGCGTTGTAGCCCATCAGATACAAATAGGTGTGCGCCAGATCCGCCTGGAAACCGACCGTGCCCGGCATATTCGTCTGCTCCAAGGTTTCTAACATAGCCTTCCAGGAATGCATCCCGCCCCAGCAGATTTCGCCCTCCGCCGCCAGCCGCTCCCCATGGTCGGCCGCCACCTGGCCAGCTTCGCGGAAGGTCTCCGCAATCCGCTTCGTCGTCCCCACCGGATCCGCCGCGTAGCCATCCACCCCGCCAGCCGAATCAATCCGGATGACCCCATACTGCCGCACCCCATGGGCGTTGAGCAACTTGGCAATGCGACAGGCCTTCCGCACCGCGAGGACAAATTTAGCCCGCGCTTCCGCGTCGCCCGCCGCGCTATCCCCCACCGTGCCCGGCCACACTGGAGCCACCAGCGACCCCACCGCCAGCCCATGGCCAGCAATTTTATCCGCCATCACCTTCAGCTCGTCTTCGCTGATATCAATGTTCGTGTGCGGGTCAAACAGGAACAAGTCCACCCCGTCAAACCTGTGGCCATCCACCTCCGCCGCCGCCGTGTAGCGCAGCATCGTATCGAGGTCGATAAAAGGTTCGGCGCCGGGGCTGCCTTTGCCGACAAGACCGGGCCACATGGCGTTGTGAAGCTTGGGAAGGGAATGGGACATGGCTACTGTGGGATTGGTTGGAAGGAGAAACCTCCGGAAACCACCGGAAGGGCGTCGGTTATTACGTTTCCTTCGCCACTGGTGTCCAGCGAATTTCACCGCCCCCACCCCGCCCCCACCCCGCCCCCAAGCAGCCCTCACTCCCGCTTCTCGCGAAGCTTGAAAAACTCCTATTGTCATCCGCAAAGGGACCTCTATCCTGGCGATTCCGCCCATTTGGCGCCTTCCCTTTCAGACTCCCCTTCCTCCTCCTTTTCCCATGAACATCACCGTCGAAAAACTCCCGAACTGCATGGCCAACCTCAGCGTGCAGGTCCCCGCTGAAAAACACGCCGCTTCCCGCCACGCCATCGTCGCCAATTACGCCAAAAACGCCGCCATCCCCGGCTTCCGTAAAGGCAAAGTCCCTCGCAGCGTCATCGAAAAACGCTTCAAAGACGAAATCGACCGCGAATTCAACGACCAGGTCTTCAACCAAACCCTCCGCGAAGCCATCAATCAGGAAAAACTCGACGTCCTCAGCGTCGCCGACTTCCAACCCGGCGAACCCGCCGAAGGACAAATCAGCTTCACCGTCCGCCTCTTCCTCGCCCCCGAATTCGACCTCCCCGACTACAAAGGCCTCGCCATCACCGTCCCCAAACTCGAAGTCACCGACGCCCAAATCGAGCAGGTCCTCCAGCGCCAGCGCGAACAAATGGCCACCCTCAAACCCGCTCCCGAAGGCCAAGCCGCTGCCCTCGGCGACTTCCTCAGCGTCGACTACACCGGCAGCCTCGACGGCCAAGCCCTCACCGAGGTCCTCCCCGAGGCCGAACACTTCATCGCCTCCAACCAAAACTTCCTCCTCAAACTAGCCGAAGAAAACTTCCTCCCCGGCTTCTGCACCCAACTCGAAGGCATCCACACCGGCGAAACCCGCCAGATCACCGTCTCCATGCCCGAAGAAGGCATCAACGAACTCGTCGCCGGCAAAACCGTCGTCTTCTCCGTCACCGCCGGACGCATCCAATTAGCCGAATTGCCCCCCCTCGACGACACCTTCGCCGCCCTCCTCTCCGAAGGAAAAACCCTCGACGAACTCCGCGCCATCATCCGCCAAAATTCCGAGGCCCAAGGCCAACAAAAGGACCTCGAAAATAAGCGCATCGCCGCCATGGAAGCCCTTCGCAACAAAATCGAATTCGACATTCCCGAAAACGTCGTCAACAACGCCGCCCAACGCCGCGTCAACGAACTCGTCAAAATGAACCTCGACCGCGGCCTCACCCAGGACATGCTCGTGGAAAACGAAGCCGCCATCATCGAAGCCGCCGCCAGCCAAGCCAAAGTCGACGTCAAAGACGAATTCCTCCTCATGGAAATCGTTAAACGCGAAAACATCACGGCCACCCAGCAAGACATGCTCATCCGCATCAACAACATCGCCTACCAGTCCCGCAGCACCCCCCAAAAGGTCATCAAGTCCCTTCAGAAAAATAACGGCTTCGACTCCGTGCAGCACTCCATCATCCTCGCCAAGGCCCTCGACGTCCTCGTGGAACACGCCAACATCGAATACCAAGCAGCCGCCCTCCCCGCCGACGCTGTCTCTTAAGCGGCGCCCCCGCCAGGCCGCCCCCCCACCCCACCCCCCCATCCCATGCCCTCTCCCCTCTCCCCCCTCCGCGAACTGCAAGACGACCGCTCCCGCCTCATGATGCTGCCGTCCCATCTGCGCGACCGCGCCCTCGACGTGGCTAAAAATGTCACCGTCTACGAGAAGGAACCAGGCATCGGGATGATGGGCTTCGACCTCTTGTCGCGCCTCATGAAAGACCGCATCGTCTTCATCGGCGAACAAGTCAGCGACCCCTTGGCCAACTACGTCATCGCCCAACTGCTCTACCTCCAGATGCAGGATCCCAGCAAGGACATCAACATCTACATCAATAGCCCCGGAGGCAGCGTCACTGCCGGCCTCGCCATGTACGACACCATGCAGTTCCTCACCTGTGACGTCAGCACCTACTGCATGGGCATCGCCGCCAGCATGGGCTCCGTCCTCCTCACCGCCGGAACCAGCGGCAAACGCTTCTGCCTCCCCAATAGCCACGTCATGATCCACCAAGTCAGCGGCGGCGCCCAAGGCACCGCCTCCGACGTCGAGCGCACCGTCGAGTTCATGTACAGCCTCAAAAAACGCCTCAACGGCATCCTCGCCAAACACACCGGCAAATCCATCGAAGAAATCGAAAAGGATTCCGACCGCGATAATTACATGACCGCCCAGCAGGCCGCCGCCTACGGCCTCGTCGATAAAGTCCTGCAAAGCCGCTCCGAATTGCCCCTCGCTGTCCCCGGCTCCTAACCCACCATGGCCCGATCCTCCAACCTGACGATGTGTTCCTTCTGTGGCAAAAGCCACGCGGAAGTCAAAAAACTCGTCGCCGGTCCCGGAGTCTACATCTGCGACTCCTGCATCGTCGTCTGCAAGGACATCCTCGATAAAGAACTCGAAGAAGAGGGCCTCCCCCCGCTCCCTAAACTCGCCGTCCCCCGCCCCGGCGACATCTTCCGCCACCTCGACGACTACGTCATCGGCCAGGACCACGCCAAAAAAGTCCTCTCCGTCGCCGTCGCCAACCACTACCGCCGCATCCAACAAAAAATGAAGGACGAGGAGGAGTCCGCTAATTTCCCGACCAAAAGCGCCCCTCCCGACAAGTTTGCCGACGTCGTCATCGAAAAAAGCAACGTCATGCTCATCGGCCCCACCGGCTCCGGCAAAACCCTCCTGGCCAAAACCATGGCCAAACTCCTCAACGTCCCCTTCAGCATCGCCGACGCCACCACCCTCACCGAAGCCGGTTACGTCGGCGAAGACGTCGAAAATATCGTCCTCCGCCTCCTCCAAGCCGCCGACTTCGACGTCCGCCGCGCCGAAATGGGCATCATCTACATCGACGAAATCGACAAAATCGGCCGCAAAACAGAAAATGTTAGCATTACCCGCGACGTCAGCGGCGAAGGCGTCCAACAAGCCCTCCTCAAAATCCTCGAAGGCACCGTCTGCAACGTCCCCCCCCAGGGCGGCCGCAAACACCCCCAACAAGAATACATTCAAGTCGATACCTCCAATATCCTCTTCATCTGCGGCGGCGCCTTCGTCGGACTCGACCAAATGATCACCCGCCGCAGGGGCAAAAACGTCATGGGCTTCGGTGCCGTAAACGACAACCAAGCCCGCGTCCAGACCCCCACCTCCGAGGCCCTCCAGCACGTCCTCCCCGAAGATCTGCTCGGCTTCGGCCTCATCCCCGAATTCATCGGCCGCCTCCCCGTCATCAGCACCCTCGCTCCCCTCACCGAAGACGACCTCCTCCGCATTCTCAGCGAACCCAAAAACAGCATCCTGCGCCAATACAGCAAAATGCTCGCCATCGAAGGCGTCGACCTCCAAGTCACCCGCGACGGCATGCAAGCCTTGGCCGCCGCCGCCCTCAAACGCGGCACCGGTGCCCGCGCCCTCCGCTCCATCTTCGAACAACTCATGCTCGACGTCATGTTCGAAATCCCCGGCCGCGACGACGTCAAAGCCGTCGTCATCAACCGCGCCGTCGCCGAAGGCGAAAAACCCGCCATCCTCAAAAAACGCAAGCGCTCCTCCCGCCACGCCGCCTAGCCAAGCCCCCCGCCCCCAAAGGGCCTCCAAGGCATCCAAGGCATCCAAGGCATCCAAGGCATCCAAAGGTCCCAAGGTCCTTCCATTGCCTCCTGCGGCCCGCCGCCAGCCGCACCTTCCGGACCAAGCGCTCCTCAGCGCCGCTGCTTCCTCACCTAGCTCCCGAAAGCCACCCCCACGCCGTTCCCCAGCCCAGGCCTTCCTGCCATCGGCACCAAACCAAGCCTTTTCGCGTCCCGGTAACGCCGACCCATTGCTACGGCACATCCCGCAAGGCATACAGCCCGCGCAGCGCCGCCTCGCCGAGGCTCCTCGAGCCCCGCTTGCGCTCCGTCCGGCTGCGCCCCCGCACCACCTCGCGGTGCGCCTCAAACCACCCGTCGATCAGCGCCCGACTCCCCAAAATCACCCCTCGCGTGAAATGCCGCACCCGCCGCCGCAGCACTTCCGCCGCCAGCCGCCGCTCGTTCGCCGTCGTCAGCTTCG
>CALQKQ020000256.1 GCA_943331195.2 Akkermansia muciniphila
ATACCAATCCAGAATCCGCCCCACAAACGGCGAGATCAATTTCACCCCCGCGTCCGCACAGGCGATCGCCTGCGGCAACGAAAACAACAACGTCAAATTGCAGTTGATCCCTTCCCGCTGCAAAATCTCAGCGGCCTTGATCCCTTCCCAAGTGGAGGCGATTTTAATCAGAATGCGCTCCTTGGCGATGCCCTCGGCCGCATAATCCGCAATCAATTTGCGGGCCTTCGCCACCGTGCCCTCGGTGTCAAAGGAAAGCCGTGCATCCACTTCCGTAGAAACCCGCCCCGGCACGATGTTGAGGATCTCTTTGCCAAAAAGAATCAAGACGCGGTCGATCACGCTGTCCAACAAAGCCGCGCCGCGCAGCGCGCTATCGCGGTGCTCCGCAATCGCCTGGTCCACTAACGGGCGGTATTGCGGCTTCTCCGCCGCCTGCAAAATCAGCGAGGGATTCGTCGTGGCATCCTGCGGAGTGAAGGCGCGCATGGACTCAAAGTCGCCCGTGTCGGCAACCACCACAGTGTACTTCTTCAATTCGTCGAGCTGGCTCATAAGTAAGAATGGGATGGCGGCAGCATATCTTTTTCCGCCGCAAAAGGAGCAAGTCCCCTAGGCGGGCCGCGCCTCTGGCGCAATCGGTTTTCAGTCCGGGTTGCGCCGCCCGGCCTTCCGTGTTCGTGGTGTCCCCGCCATGCCTGACCCCACGCCCTCCTCCCTCCCCTCCGGGCCCCCTCCCCCAGCCCCCAAACTTTCCGGCGGCTGCCTCATGTTCCTCGTGGTCGGCGGCTGGCTCCTCGCCCTAGCCGCTTGGATGATCTGGCACCTCGTCGGACAGGTCAAGGAAGTCCGCCGCTTCACCGACCCCACCGCCCAAGTGATCGCCCCCTCCGCCCCCTCCGGCGAAGAACTAGCCGCCCTCCGCGCCCGCCTCCAAGCCTTCGCCACCGCCATAGAAGCCAAACAAGCCGCCCAGTTAGAACTGAGCGTCGCCGACCTCAACCACCTCCTCGCCGCCCAAGACCCGATCAACCGACTCCAGGACATCGCCAAAGTCGAGGACATCAGCGACGTCCTCCGCGTCAAGGTCGCCCTCGCCCTCAACGGCATCCCCTTCAGCGGCGAACGCCTCTATCTCAACGGCTTCATCAGCGTCCGCCCCGAAATCAAAAGCGACAGCGGCCTCGTCCTCCTCACCCGCACCCTCGAAGTCCCCGGCCGCAACTTGAGCCCCGGCTTCACCAAAACCTACCTCGAAGCCAATCACCTCGACGGCCTCGCCCTCGACCCCCTCCGCAAGGACCAACGCCTCCAAACCATTCTCTCCAAAATCACCTCGGTGCGCTGCCAACCCGGCAAACTCATCGCCGAGTTCCTCCCCCCATCCACGCCACCAACTCCTCAGTGAAACGCGCCTGCGGATCGCAGAATTCCGATGGCATCCCCCCAAAAACCGGCTTGGCTGGCCCCTCATGACCGCCCTCGCCCTGGAACCTGATTTCGATACGATCATCGACCGCCGGGGAACTGGCAGCCTCAAGTGGGACCGCTACGCCGGTCAAGACATCCTGCCCATGTGGGTCGCCGACATGGACTTCGCGGTCTGCCCGGAAGTGCTCCAGGCCATGCAGCAGCGCCTCGCCCACCCCATCTTCGGCTACACTCGCCCCACCCCCGGCCCCGTGGAGGCAGTACTCGCCTATCTGAAAAACACCCACGGCATCGCCGCCGATCCCTCCTGGCTCGTGTGGATGCCCGGCATGGTCCCCGGCCTGGCCATGGCCGCCGCCTCCTGCGGCCTTCCCGGCGACGAGGTCATGACCTTCACCCCCGTCTACCCTCCCTTTCTCAACGTCCCCAAAGATGTCGGCCGCCGCCTCGTCGCCGTCCCCCTCAGCGTCAGCGACGGCCGCAGCACCTTCGACTTCCCCGCCATGGAGGCCGCCCTAACGCCGCGCACCCGCCTGGTCATGCTCTGCAGCCCGCACAATCCCGTGGGCCGCGTCTGGACCCGCGCCGAACTAGAGCAACTCGCCGACTTTTGCCTCCGCCATGACCTATCGCTCTGTTCGGACGAAATCCACGGCGACCTCCTCCTCGAACCAGAGCGCGCCCCTTTCACCACCTGCCTCGCCCTAGCAGGACCCATCCAAGAACGCCTCGTGGTGATGATGGCTGCCAGCAAAACCTACAACGTTCCCGGCTTGGGTATTTCCTTCGCCATCATCCCCGATCCAGAAAGGCGCCGCCAATTCCAAGCCACCAAAAACGGCCTCGTCGCCGAAACCAACCCCCTCGGCTTCGCCGCTACCGAGGCCGCCTACCGCCACGGCGAAGCCTGGCGCGCCGCCCTCTGCCGCTACCTCCGCGGCAACCGCGACTTCCTCGCCGCGCAGCTCGCCGAACACTGCCCCGAAGTCCTCATGGCCCCGCTCGAAGCCACCTACCTCGCCTGGCTCGACCTGCGCTCCCTCGGCCTCGCCCATCCCGCAGCCCATTTCGAAAAACACGGCCTCGGCCTCTCCAACGGCGCCGACTTCGGCGCCCCCGGCTTCCTCCGCCTCAACTTCGGCTGCCCCCGCGCCGTCCTCGAAGAAGGCCACCGCCGCTTCCGCTGCGCCGTCGCCGCCGCCCGCTAACCCCCTCCCGCCCGCGCGCCCCCCGACCCCAGCGCCCCCCGATTGGCACCCTGTTTTATCGCCTTTACGAGCCCAAGGCGCTGTGAATGGTTGGCTCTCAGTTCCCGCTCGCATGGCGCTCCTTCTGCAACCACCTCCCCACCCGGAATCCCTGGGTCCTTGGGCGTTGTTGTTTGCCCTCATCATCGGCCACGCCCTAGCGGATTACCCCCTCCAGGGCAAGTTCCTCGCCATCCGCAAGAACCGCCACATCAAGCCCCTCGAATATGGCGCCGACGTGCCCGCCACCATCTGGGTCTACTGCCTCTCCGCGCATTCTTTGGTCCACGCCGGTGCCGTCTGGGTCATCACCGGCAGCGCCGCCCTCGGCTTCGCCGAATTCGTCCTGCACTGGGCCATCGACTTCGCCAAGTGCGAGAAATGGACCACCTTCCACCAAGACCAAGGCCTCCACCTACTCTCCAAGCTCGCCTACGTGCTGCTGCTCTGGACGTAAATTGGGGACTTGAAAGCCCGCCCGCCTGCCCTTTAAGGCTCTGCGACCATGCCCGACTCCGCCCCGCGCCAACTGTCCACCGACCCCGCCTGGCAAGCGCATGACCTCGGCCTGCCCCTGCCCCCCACCCAGCACGCCGTCTCCGTGGCCCTGCCCCTCTGGCAAGACGTCATCGACTACGAAGAGGAACATCCCCGCATCGCCGCCGCCCTCCAAGCCGGCTACCCCCGCTTCTTCGTCCACCCCCTCGTCTCCCAACTCTTCGCCCAAGCCGCCCGCCGCTGGGCCGCCCCCGGCGAAGGCTGCCTCGTCCTCCCCTCCGCCCTCGCCGCCCAGCGCGCCGCCGATTATGTGTTAGCCAAGTCCGGGCTCCCCGCCCGGATCGAACCCTGCGGCATCGGCGAACTCCACGCCCTCCTCTTCCCCGAAACCGCCCGCCCCGCCGCCCGCGCCTATTGGCGCTACTGCGGCACCGTCGTCAGCAGCCGCCTCGCCGCCCGGGCCCTAGCCGATGATTTCGGCGACGCCGCCCCACTCGCCCAGGAGGGCGCCGCCGCCAAACAAGCCCTGCGCACCCGCCTCGCCGCCCTCAGCGGCGTAGACCCCGGCGACGTCTTCCTCTTCCCCTCCGGCATGAATGCCATGGCCACGGCCCACCGCCTCGTCACCGACCTGCGCCCCGGCCTGCCTACCGCCCAACTGGATTTCCCCTACGTGGACGTCCTCCGGGTGCAGCAGGAATTCGGCAGCGGCGTCGTCTTCTTCCCCGTGGCCGATGCCGCCGCCTTAGAAAAAACCGCCGCCCTCGCCGCCGCCGGCTCCCTCGCCGCCGTCTTCGCCGAAGTCCCTAGCAACCCACTGCTCAGCTGCGCCCCCCTCGACACCCTCGCCGACCAACTCCGCGCCGCCGCCATCCCCCTGGTGCTCGACGACACCGTGGCCACCGCCGTGAACCTCGACGCCCTCGCCTTAGCCGACCTCGTCACCACCAGCCTCACCAAAGCCTGCTCCGGCGCCGGCGACGTCATCGCCGGATCCATCACCCTCAATCCCCGCTCGCCCTGGCACGCCCGCTTCCGCGCTCAACTCGAAGCGGAACTCGCCCAGCACGACCTCTTGTGGGCCGAAGATGCCGTGGTCTTGGAGCGCAATTCCCGCGACTTCGCCGAGCGCGTCCTGCAGATGAACCGCAACGCCGAGGCCCTCACCGCATTCCTCGCCGCCCACCCCGCCGTGGCCCAAGTCTGGTATCCCCCCAGCACCGCCGCCTTTGGCCGCATGGCCCGGCCTGGTGGCGGACGCGGCTGCCTCTTTTCCTTCCTCCTGCGCGACGAAGCCGCCGCCGCCGCTTGCTATGACCACCTCGCTCTTAGCAAGGGACCTAGCCTAGGAACTAACTTCTCTCTGTGCTGCCCCTACACCCTGCTAGCCCACTACCAAGAACTGGACTGGGCCGCCTCCTGCGGCGTGCCCCGCCACCTCCTCCGGGTCTCCACGGGACTGGAACCCGCCGAAACCCTGATCGGCCGCTTCCGCCGCGCCCTCGAGGCCGCCGCACCCCGGCCCGCCGCCTGAGCGGCCCGCCTGTGGCGCGTCCTCAAAACGACTTCAATTTGTAGACCAGATTGCTCTTCTCCCCCCGAAGCGCTTGGACCCGGGCCGCCAAACTGGCCAGCCGCGCAAAGGCCGCCTTTTTGGCCTCAGCGTAAGTCTTGCCCGTGCCCGGGGCCGTGGCATTCCCCTTGAAAATTTCCAACTTGCGGATGTTCGCCCGCTCCGCCTCAAAGGCCGCTTGCGTCTTCACCAATTGCGCCTCCACCGCCGCTAGGGCCTTGGAAACCCCGTCCATGGTCGAGGTATCCGCCTTGGCTAGGCCCAATTCCTTGGCCACCTCCGCCGCCGCCGACTGGCTAGCCGCATCGACCGGCCCCGTTTTCGGCACCGCATTGCCATCCTTGTCCACCCCAAAACCCGTAGGCGCTTCCGGTTTCCAGCCCACCCCAAGCCGCGTGCGCAACTCCTCGGGAAACAAATCCGCCTTCAGCTTGACTAGCCCATTGCTGTGCTCCACCGACAGCGTGGCCTCATCCGGCATGCTGCGAAACACAAAGTTCTCTAAAACCGTGCCGTCGCTCAAGGTCACCCGGTAGGGTGCCCGGGTCGATTCCTGCTTGCGCACCGCCGCCACCGCCGCAGCCCGGTCCGACTCCAGCGCCGGCCACTGCGCCACCAACTCGTCAATCCGCTTCTGCGCCGCCGCGATCGCCGCCGCGCTCGCGTTGTGCTTGGCCTCAAAGTCCGCTCCCGCCGTGCTCTGCCCCTGCGCCAACTCCACCTTGGCCCGCACCGCCGAGGTCTCCCGCGCCAACTCCGCCGCCCGCGCCACCCCCGCATCCACCTCCTTCTGCCGCTCCGCAATCTCGCGGTCTTTCTGGAAATGCAAACCCGCCACCAGCGTCACCGCCGCCACCGCGATCCAAAGGAAACTTTTTAAAGTCGAATTCATGTCAAAAGCAAAAAAAGAGGGGAATAAAAAAGCGCGAAAAAGCTTCAGGGTTTCAGATGTTGCTGGCGATACGCCGCCACCGACTCCGCAAAGGCCTTAACCTTGCCCTCAAGCTCCACCTGATACTTCGC
>CALQKQ020000257.1 GCA_943331195.2 Akkermansia muciniphila
AGCCTGCCTGCCTGGGCGCAACGCCTTTTGGCGAAGCCCTTCAAGGCGGGCCCGGCGGTCAGTTTGACCTACGCCTTGGGGCACTACTTGGAGGACTTCGACTACTTGGGCGACCGCGGTTTCACGGTGGGCGTTGACTTCGACCTCAACGAGCAAAATGCCCGTTTTAGCGTGACTCCCGAATTTCCTGCGGGCACCTGGGCTTATTTTGTGACGATTAAAGCGGATGGCACACCGATGTTTCCTTACACGACGGGGCGCCAGTATTTTGGCAGTCCTAGCGGAGGCAGTACCTCGATTAGTGAGGCGGTCACGGTTTACTTTAACGGGGGGCCCAATGCCGCGCTGCAACTGCAGCCGCCCACCCGCGAGGGGGACCGCGTGGCTTTGACGTGGAGCGCGGTCGAAGGCGGCACTTATGTGGTGGAGGCCTCGTCCGATTTAGTTCAGTGGCCGGATATGGCTCCCGCGGTCGCGGCCACCGGGGCCCGCGCGCGCTTTGTCGAGACCGCGCCGCAGGGGATGCGGTTTTATCGGGTTTCTCGCACGAGCTTGGCGGCATTTGATAGCAAGGGCTTTGATGTTTCCGCTGGCGGCGGGGGCGGCGGGAGTAGTGCGGTGGCGCCTGGCGGGAGCGCGCCGCGCGGCACCTCGGTGACGATTGTGATTACCTTGCCGGGCTCGCCGCCCGTGCCTCCGGCGGAGCTGGTGCCGACGAGCATTAGCTTGGGAGGGCTGGGCGGGACCGCGCTGGGCCGTCCCTCGGCGGGCACGGTTCAGGCCACTTTCGCCCTCCCAGCGGACATGGTCCTGGGGGCCAAAAGCATCGCGGTGGTCTTTACGGGGCCGACCTACACTCTTACTAACGCTTTTACGATCAACTGAGCCGTGCCGCGCTTGCTTCGAGCCCTGCTGCTGTTGGCAGCGACTCTGCCCCAGTTGGCGGCGGCGGCGCGCCTGGAGGTGGCCATCGAGCCCATTTTCCAGGGCGAACCGCTCCGCTTGGACGCGCTGCGCTATAAAAACGCCGCAGGGGAAACCCTTTCGGTGACCCGCCTCAGCTACTTGCTGGGCGGCTTTGCCTTGGAGCGCCCGGATGGGTCTTGGCTGGAATTTCCCGGCTTCCACGCGTGGTTGGACGCCGCGGCGCACCGACAAAGCTTCGTGCTAGAGGGAATCCCTGCGGGCCGCTACCGGGCGCTGCGCTGCCACCTCGGGCCCGATGCCGCGGCGGACCGCGCTGACGTCGCCGCCATCCCCGCGGGCGACCCGCTCCACCCGGCCACTAACGGCCTCCACTGGGGTTGGCAGCAGGGCTATATTTTTCTCGCCTGGGAAGGCTACTTCCGCCGCGGCGCGGGCGAAATGCAGGGCTATTCGCATCATTTGGCGGGTGCCCCCCACCGGGTTGGCCTCCACCTCGCGGCTCCGCTGGATCTCTCTCAAGATGGCGGCCTGCAGCTGAACTTTGACCTCGCCCTCCTCGGCGGCGCGCCGCGGCCCCTCTCCTTTGCAGAGGATGGAGCCAGCACTCACTCGCGGGAGGGCGACCCCGTGGCTGCGGCCCTCGCGGCCAATTTGCCAGGAGCTTTTCAGGTGCAAAACACCGCCTCCGCCGCGCCGCCCCCTGCGGCACCCGCCCGGCCGCCCGCGGCGCCGATCGACTTGCCGACGGCCTACACCCCTTGGCGCTTCGTGACGAGTCGATCCTTTCCCCTACCGGAATTGCCCCGCGACAACCCCCTCATCGCGGAGCGCGTGACATTGGGGGAAGCCCTTTTTAGCGAGACCTTGCTCTCGCGCGACGGCAGTCTTTCCTGTGCCTCCTGCCACCGCCAGGAGGCCGCCTTCACGGATGGGCTGCCAGTGAGCCGCGGCGTGGAGGGGCGCCTCGGCGAGCGCAACGCCATGTCCCTGCACAACTTGGCGTGGAAGCGGTCCTTTTTTTGGGATGGGCGCGCCCCTTCCCTGCGAGAGCAGGTGCTGCAACCCATCGCCGACCACCGCGAGATGGACCAATCCCTAGAGGGCGCGGTGGAAAAATTGGGTCGCAATCCCACCTATGCGGCGCGCTTCCGGGCCGCCTATCGTTCTCCGGGAATCAGCCCGGCCAAGATCGCCCTGGCGCTGGAACAGTACTTACTAACTTTGACTTCGCAGCGCTCGCGGTTTGACTTATCATTGATAGGCAAGGAAGTGCTCAGCGAGGAGGAGCAGCGGGGATTTGAGCTTTTCATGACCGAGTATGATCCCCGCACTGGCCAGCGGGGCGCTGACTGCTTTCACTGCCATGGAGGGCCACTTTTCAGCGACCAGCAATTCCACAACAACGGGCTGGCGGGGGAGGCTCCGGGCCGGGCCGCCGTCACGGGTGCCGCCGCTGATCAGGGAAAATTCGCCACTCCCAGCCTGCGCAATGTGGCCCGCACCGCTCCCTACATGCACGACGGTCGCTTTGCTAGCCTGGAGGAAGTCGTGCAGCACTACAGTGGAGCCATGGTGCGCCGCCCCACCCTCGATCCCAACCTCGCCAAGCATCCTAGCCGGGGCCTCGAGCTCAGCGCTGCGGACCAGGCGGCCCTGGTGGCCTTTTTGAAAACCTTGAGCGAAATCCCCGGTTCGCCCTAGCGGGGTGGGGCGAGGCGGACCAGGGCGGCGGCGCGCTCGACGCGGACGCGCTCGAAATCGGCGGTGCGGGCGGCGAGTTGGCGGGCGGCGAGTTGGGATTGATAGAGCTGCACGGCGAGTTCGGTGCGCGAGGTATTTAGGTCGGTGAGGGCCTGGAGGACATCGAGGCTTTTGCTTTCGCCGAGGCGGTATTGTTGTTGGAGGAGGGAGTAGTTTTCTTCGGCGGAGTTGACTTCGGCGCGCAGGCTGACGAGGTTTTGCTCGAGGGTGCGGGTTTCGAGCCAGGCGGCGGTGACTTGCTCGTCGCTGCGTTTGGCGGCCTGCTCATAGTCGAGGGTGGCCTTGGTGATTTCGGCCTCGTCGCGTTTGAGATTGAGGGCGCGCTCGCCTCCGGTGTAGAGCGGAATGCTGAGGGATACTCCGGCGGAATAGTCGGTGGCGCCGTCGGTGCTGCTGTCGCGGTGGTTGAGGTTGCGCCCGGCGCTGACGGAGGCGTCGACGCTGGGAAGATAGGAAGCGCGGGTTTGGTTTAGGTTTTCGCCGCGCCGCAGCATGGTGCTGAGGAGGCGCTGCAGGTCGTCGCGCTGGCGGCGGGCCCGGGCGCGGAGGTCGGGCAGGCTTTCTTTGGGGAGGGCGTAGGCGGGGGGTTCCACCACCTCGAAGGTCGCGCTGGGATCGAAATTTAAGGTATTGGCCAAGAGGGTGCGGGCCAGTTTGAGGAGGTTTTCCGACTCTACCAAGGTGCGCTTGGCTCGCTGCAGGGTGACGTCGGCGGTGAGCACGTCGGTGCGAATGACTTCGCCGACGGTTAAGCGTTCTTGGGCGAGTTTTTTTTGCGCTTCGGCGAGGCGGAGGCTTTCTTGGTTGACGGCGACGAGGGCTTGTTGGCGGAGCACCTCGAAGTAGGCGGAGGCGACGCCGAGGGCGGTTTCGCGCACGGTGGCGCGGTAGTCGAGGCGGCTTTCTTGGGCGGCAAGCAGGCCGGCGCGGTAGGCGGGGCCGACGCTGGGATCTAGGAGCGGTTTGCTGAGGGAGAGGCGGGTGCGGCCGCCGGTGGCGCGGTCGAAGTCGAAGCCGGTGTCGCCGGAGCCGTTGTGGTCGGCGCTGAGGCTGCCGTTGAGGCGCGGGGTCATGCGGGTCAGGGCGAGGGCGGGCTGGAGGTCAGCTTGCACGACGGCCTGGAGGGCGAGGGAAATCGATTGGTCCGTGGCCAGGGCGCGGTCGTAGGCTTGCTCGAGAGTCAGGCGCGCCGGTGGGGCCGAGGGGGCATCGCCGGCGAGGGCGGAGGCGCTCAGCGCCAGGGAGAGAAGGAAAATGCGGGAGGACACCATGAAAGGAACGCCGGGCAAACCCCTGCCGGCCGAAGCCATACAACGCAGGGGATTCCCTGCTCTGTCAGCAGGGAATGTCCGAGGGGAGCCTGAGTTTCATTCCAGGGGCGGCTGCCGGGGCAGGGGCGGGCCGATTTACCAAGGCTTTACAGACTTGCGGTGGTTCCTGGCGGAGCGTTGGGTGGAGCGCGGGGCTGGCCCGGCCTTGCGCGGCGGCCGGAGCGGGCGCAATTTTTCTAGTGTTCTCCTAAGCCTTCCTCCACGCTGCCATGCCCACTGTTTTGGTCATTGAAGACGACGCCGCGATTCGCCGGGGGCTGCTGGATGCCCTGGAGTCCAGTGGCTATGAGACTCTGTGGGCGGCGGATGGGCGGGCGGGGCTGGAAGTGGTGGGGCGGGCTTCGTTTGACTTGCTCCTGTTGGATTTGGTGCTTCCCCACATCGACGGCTTCGCGGTGCTGGCCAAGCTGCGCGAAACCCGAGCCACCACCCCTGTGATTATCCTGAGCGCTATGGGGGCCGAAGCGGACCGCGTCAAAGGTTTAAACCTGGGCGCCGACGACTACATGGTCAAGCCCTTCGGGGCGCGCGAGCTGCTGGCCCGGGTCAATGCGGTGTTGCGCCGCTCTCCGGAACGCCCGCAGGAGATTGAGGAGCTGGTTTTTGCTGGGGGGGTGGTTGATTTTGGGCGCTGCGAGGTGCGGCACGGCGACGGCACACGCGAGCCGCTTTCGGAGCGAGAAGGGGCGGTGCTGCGCTATTTGGCGGCCCATCGGGGCCGGGCGCTGAGCCGGGAGGAGATGTTGCGACGGGTGTGGCGGCTTCCGGCGAGCCGCAGCGCCACGCGCACGATCGACATGCACGTGGCTAATCTCCGGGCCAAGCTGCGGGATAACCCCGCCCAGCCCCAGGTCATTCTCACGGTTCGGGGCAAGGGGTATGCCCTAGCCTTGCCCCCGCTTTTCCCATGAAGTCGGCGCTGCCTTGGTCCATCGCCCTGGCGGGCTGGCTGCTGCTGAGCGGGGCCATGGCCTGGGCCACCCGCTCGCTGATCGGCCTGGAGCGCACCCAGCAGGGCATGGCGGCCGAGGCCACGCGGCAGGAGCGGGCCCGCCTCGCGCTGTGGCGCATGGAATCGATCGCGGCTTCTCTGGTGATGGAGGAAAGCTCGCTTTCTCCGGATCAATACCGCGCGGCCCCCCCCTTGCCCCTCAGTCCGGCGGGGCGGGTGCGGCTCCATTTTGAGCTGGATCCCAGCGGCCGCTGGCTCGCTCCTCTGGTCGACTCTGGGCCGGGGGCAGGCGCGGACGAAGCGGCGCGCCGGCTGGAGGAATTGCGCGCTCAGCTCGACCAAGGCGGCCATTTTGGCGCGCTGCTCCGCCACTTGGGCGAGGCTCCGGGGGCCTCGAGGCCTCCTTCGTCGGGGCTTCCGCCGGTGCCGCAGCCGTCGGGCCGGCTGGCTCCTTCGGGTCCGGCGGCTCCTCCACGGGGCGAGGCGGTTCCCGCTGCTGGCGAAGACCGGGAGCAGAAGGACGTGGCGCTCCGCCAGAAAACGGCGGCCCTGGCCTTGGTGGGGGCCCCTCAGGCCATGGCTGACAGCGCGGCGAAACCCGAAGCTTTCGCGTTTCCGTTAGACCGCGCTGCGCCGCTGGAGGCGGCCCGTCCGGTTGCGGCGGCGGCCGCGCGCGCGGTGGAGCCTTTGGTTCGCTTGCCGAGCGCTGCCGCGACGGCGACGGCTTTTCGCGCCCGCTGGATGGGGGAGGCGCTGCTGC
>CALQKQ020000258.1 GCA_943331195.2 Akkermansia muciniphila
TGAACCCTCCCGGGTCATGGGCGCATCATGACCCCATTCGGGGTGCCCCCGGCCGCCGGGCGGGTTCACCGGCCACGATTCGGCTGGGGGCTTTTGACAACGGGAAGGACTCACCCAAAGGGTGGGTGTCCAGGGTGTCCAGAGCCGAAAAAAAACGGCTTATGGTCTGCACCTATCACGAAAAAGGCCCCGGGGTCGAGTTTCTACTCCCGATTTTAGGTCTAACGACCTCTATCAGGCAAAACCCTCCCTCAGGCCACCAAGGAGCGAAATTTCCCCACCGCCTGCTCCAGGGCCTCCAGCGCCTTCGCCATTTCCTCGGCCGTGGTGCTGCGCGCCAGACTGAAGCGCAGGGTGCTGCGGGCCGCCGCCGCGTCCAAACCCATTGCCGTGAGCACTGGGGAAGGATCCAGGCTCCCCGCGTGGCAAGCACTGCCGGCACTGGCACAGATCCCCCGCTGGTCTAACAGCAGCAGCAGACCCTCCGCCTGACAGCCCTCAAAGCGCAAGCTGCTCGTATTGTCGACCCGCCGCTGCGGCGACCCATTGCGATGGCTGCCAGGAATGCGCCGCAACACCTCCCGCTCAAACGCATCCCGCAGCGCCCCCGGGCCAGCCACCCCGCCGCGCTGCGCCTCTAAGGCTAGCCGCGCGGCAGCTCCCAGGCCCACCGCGCCGACCACGTGCTCCGTCCCCGCGCGCCGCCGGTTTTCCTGTCCGCCCCCATGCATCCAGGGCTGAAAAGCGGTATGCCGCTGCACATAGAGCAAACCAATCCCCTTCGGCGCTTGGAATTTGTGCCCAGAAAAAGCGGCAAACTGCACGCCCGACTCGCGCAAGCTCAGCGGCATCTTCCCCGCCGCCTGCACCGCATCCGTGATCAGCGGAATGCCATGCGCCGCCGCCACCGCCGCCGCCGCCTCCACCGGATGCAGCACCCCAGTCTCATTGTTCGCCCACATCAGCGCAATCCCCGCCGTGCGCCCCGGCCGGATCGCCGCCGCCAGCGCCGCCACGTCGAGCAAGCCCTCCCCATCCACCGCCAAGCGCGTCACCTCATAGCCCTGGCTCCGCTCCAGCCAGGCCAGGGGACCGCGCACCGCCTCGTGCTCCGTGCTCCCCATGATGAAGTGGCGCCGCTCCGGCTGCAGCACCGTCACCGCATGGATTGCCGCATTCAAAGCCTCCGTGCCCCCACTCGTGAAAATCAATTCCTCCGGCTCGCAATCCAACAGCCCCGCCGCCGCCTCCCTGGCCTCCGCCAGCGCCCGCCGCACCGGCCGGGCCGCAAGGCAGACGCTTGAGGGATTCACAAAATGCCCCCGCCAAAACGGCTCCATCGCCTCCAGCACCGCCGGTGCCACCGGCGTCGTCGCATTGTGATCAAGATAAATCATGGATGTCTCAGTTCCCCCAACGCCCTAGACGCCCTAGACGCCCCTGGGCTCGCTCCAAAGCACGCCCCAGGGCCCGCCCCAGCCCACCTCACGGCTTGGCCAGGCCCTGCAAATAATCCAACAGCGAAGCAAACTCCTTCGCCGAAAATGGCAGCAACAACCCAGGCGGCATCAGCGAGGTCGGCAGCTTGTCCCGCTTGCGAATGTCCCCCACCGCCAAGCTCATTTCCTGAGCCGCCACATTCCGAATCACCACCTTGTCCGCCGCCTCCGTGGTCACAAATCCCATCTGCGTGCTGCCATCCGCCATCTCAAACAATTGCGTCACAAAACCCTGTGCAATCGTTTTGTTAGGATCAAGGATGGCCTCGGCCAACTCGCGGCGCTTGTAGGTGTCCGCGATGCTGCCGAGGTAGGGCCCCCGCTGGGCTTCATCCTTGCTCACGGTGTGGCAGGCGACGCAGCCCGCTTGCAGGAAAATCTGCTGTCCCACGGCGGCGTCGCCCTTGGCCGCAAGCACGCTTTCCAACACCTGCGCCGGATCCAGCGTCGCCAACTTCGGTCCCGCGACCGCTCCAGGATCCAACTTGAGCACCTTGGCGGCCTCCTGCGCCGCCGCCATAACCGCCGGATCGGAATCACCCAGCGCGCTCAACACCCGCTCGGAAAAGGCCCGCTGCCGCGTCAGCCCAATCGCCTGCAAAATCTGCTTGCGGCGCGCCGGCTGGCCCCAGCCCTGATCCAGCGCCGCCTGGGAAAGCTGGCGCGCTTCCGGTGAGCCCGAAGCCCGGCTCGCCAAAGCCAGCAGCGCCGCATCCGCCCAAACCGACTCCGCCGTCCCCGTGTGCAGCGCCGCCTGCTCCATCAAGCCATGGTAATTCTCTAACTTCGGCGATCCCAGAAAGGCCGCCGCCGCTTTGCTCCGCTCGCCTTGTTGATCCAGCAAGCTGAGGGCCCGCAGACTCGCCGTGGCCCCCTCCGGGCTGTCGGCCTTGGCCAAAACCGTCACCGCCATGACGCGGTCCTCCGCGCTCGTCTCCGGCCGCTCCGCCGCCGCAATCAACAGCGGCAAAGCCTCCGGCGTCTGGCGCTCGCTGCGCGCCAACTGCGCTAGGGCCACCGAAACCAACGCCGGATCCTTCAAGGCCAAGGCTACCACTTGACCCAGCGCCGCGTCATCCTGCATCTTGTGCCGACTCATCTCGCCCAACAAAAAAGCCGCCTCGTCCTGGGACGCTTGCCCCAGCGCCTGACTCAGCGCCAACCGGATCCGCTCCGTCCCCTCCCAGGGCACGGCTTGATAGTAGGGCCCAGAAGTGTCAGGACGCGTGCCCCAGCTGTCGCCCTTCCACACCCCATCCCGCGCCGAAAGCCGACACAGCGCTGTGATCAAACCCCGGCGCCGCGCGCTGTCCTTCTCACGCTCCAAGCGCCCCAGCAAAGCCTCCACCACGGGCAGGCGGTGCATGGTTTGCAGCACCCGCAGGGCCCCGCCTCGGCGCGCCTCGCTGCTGCCCGGCAGATCCACCACCGCTAAACACACCTCGCTCGCCTCCAGCGCCATCAAGGTCCGCTCCGCCGTGTGGCTCACCGTCGCATCCCCATCCGCCAGCAGCTCCGCCAGCGCCGCCGCGCCGCCCACCGCCTTCGCCCGCGCCAGCGCCACCGCCGCCTCCGTGCGGGTGCGCGCCGAGGCATCCCCCAGCGCCGCCACCACCGCCGCTTGCAGCCCCGGCGTCAGCGCCCGACCCCGATCCGCCACCGCCCGAATCGCCAGCGGTCGCAGCGCCGCATCTCCCATCATTTTTTCCAAAAAGGGTGCCGCCTGCTCCCCCTGCCCCTGCTCCAATGCAAAAAGCGCCGCCACCCGACCCGCCAGCAGCGCCTGCCCATCCTCTGCCAAAGCCTGCAAGGCCGCCACCGCCGGGCCCTGCAACCCACGCCGCAACAAGGTGCGCTGGGCTTCCAAGCGGCGCCGATGACTCGGCGAAACCATCTGCTTGACCAAACCAGCATCATCCAACTTAGCGAAATCCGGGAGCGGCTCCGCCTCATAGCCCTTCGGCGACACCCGAATCACGCAGCCCACATCCTCCCCCGCATAGTTGAACGTCGCCCCCTTAAAACTCGTCGCATACAAGTGGCTCGATGCATCCACGTCCACGTCGGTGGCCCGCGGCAAGCGAATGAATTCGTGCGCCTTATCCGAAAACGTCCCCCCCACCGCAGCCACCTCGTGACGGTAAACAAACTCCCGTCCCCAGTCCACCGTCAGCGGCACATTGCGGTAGCCCGCCGGAAAACCCGGCTCATCCAGCCAGCCCGCCCCGCAGCCAGATCCCCCACCGTAGTTGCCAATCGGCTGGATGATCTCGTCCCCAAAATGCATGTAAAGCGAGGGATAACCGTGCTCCTCCAGCCCGCTGAAGTGGTGGAAGCGCATGTCCCAACCGCCCCCATCATTCGTGTTGTCCCGCGCAAAGCCCTCCAACAGCGGCGACAGCGCCACTTCCAAAATGTTGCGCGTCCCCCGGGCAAAAACCTGCAAGTCGCTCCCATCCGGCCGCACCCGCACCACCCCGCCCGCCCGCAATTGCAGCTTCTTCCCATCCGCCCCCTCCGCCTCCATAAACCCAAAATCCCCAATCGCCAAGTACAGCCACCCATCAATCCCCAGCGTCACCCCATTCGACGTGTGGTCCGCCGGCCGATCCTTAAATCCAAAGGCAATGTTCTTCACCAGCACCTTTTCCTCGTCGGCAAGGCCGTCCCCATTGTGGTCAATATACGCACTCAAATGCGGCGGGTGCATCAAATAAAGCCGATCCTGGTCCCACACCAATCCCCGCGGCGAATCCACCTCCGCAACAAATGGCTTCGCCTCATCCGCCCGCCCATCCCCATCCAAATCGCGCAGGCGAATCACCGACCCCCGCTTCTCCTGCCGGTCCAGCGAACCATTCTTGTCGCAACTCACATACACCGTGCCATCCGGCGCCGCCGATGCATACACCGGATAGTTCGACTGCGGAGGACTCGAAAACAGCGTCACCTCAAACCCCTCCGGTACCTTGACATCAGCCAATTGCGCCTTCTCGCGCTCCTCGCGATTCGGTTCGGCGGCGCGCGCCGAAGGCAACAGCGCCACGCTGAGGGCGAGAAGAAAAGAGCGAGATAACATAGAAAAAATAATCATAAGCAGGACCGACCGCCGCGCAAGCCTGGAGGCTCGCCCCTTCCCATGCCATTTAAAAAACCAAAAAAGAGCCTCCCAGCGCACCGGGAGGCTCTCAGAAGATCAAAGCAGCGCCAGGCGCCACCTCATCGCGGTCCCTTAGAAGGACACGCTCAGTTTCACGCCGCCGTAGATTTCGTCGTCCGTGAACGCTTCCGTGGTGCCCAAGGCGATGTTGCCAGCAACATACGGTGTCAGCGTCGCCGTGGAGGTCAGCTTGACCGGGAAGGCCAGGGAGAGCTTCAGGTTCTGGAAATCGCTGTCGGTGGAGTAATATTCGTCCCCGTAGGAAATCAGCGCCGCAGGAACGATGCTGAAGTTGTCGTTCACCGCGATCGGAGCGTCGATCCCGAGCTCAATGTAGGAACCTTCGGTTTCGAAGTCGTAGTAGTAGCCAGCGCCAACGTTGACGGGGCCCAGGCCCTTGGCAACGGTGAAGCCAATTTCTTCCGCGCCGTGAATGCCAGTGTCATCGCCACCGTCCCCGTGGAAGAATTCGTAGTGGGTGAAGCCGAGGCCGAGCTTGGCAAAGCCGGCGTCGTAGTTCAAGCCAGCGTTCAAATCCAACTCATCGTAGCTGATGTCGGTGGAGGAGGTGTACCAGGCGGAGAGGCCCAGGGACAGGTTGCTGGCCAGAGGCACCGACAGAGCCACTTGGCTCCACACGTTCTGCTCGCTCATCAAAAATCCGCGGAAGAAGTAGTGGGTGTCGTAGCCGACGTCGACGGTGGCACCGACGCTGTCAAACAAGCCCGTGGAGGCCTGTGGAGCTGGAGGAGTCACGGGACCTTTGCCGGTGGCAACGGTGGTTCCCGCGAAAGCGGAGGCCGCGAGTGCCAGGCTGCCGAGGATGGCGGCACCCTGAATGCTGTGGTTAGTTTTTGTCATGGGTATTTAGGTTCCCTTGGTTATTAGGAGGTCGCCAAAATCATCGGACAGATGTCTGGCGTCAAGCCCATAAGTGACATAAAAACTCCGGCAAGTGGAAATTTTCGGCCATCCTATGAATAAA
>CALQKQ020000259.1 GCA_943331195.2 Akkermansia muciniphila
GCGAAGCGGCGGGCGGGGGTGGAGTGGCCGCGGGCGTCTTCTTCGTAGAGGATGTCGCCGCCGAGGTCGCGGAGGGGGGTTTCGAGGACGTCGAAGATGAATTCGGGCTGGCTGAAGTCGGGGCGGGGGAGGGCGGTTTCGCCGTCGGGGCGGGCGAGTTGTTCTTGCCAGGCTTCGCGGAAGTAGTCCTGCATGCCGGAGGGGGTGCCGAAGTAGACGAGTTTGCCGCCGTTGTCGAGGAGGATGGCTTTGTGGAAGAGTTGGAAAAGTCTGGCGCTAGGCTGGTGAATGCTAACAAATACAATTTTATTATGAGAGAGTCCGCGGATGATTTCGAGGATATGTTCGGAGTCTTTGGAGGAGAGGCCGGAGGTGGGTTCGTCGAAGAGGAAGACGTCGGCAGGGGTGATCATGTCCATGCCGATGTTGAGGCGTTTGCGTTCGCCGCTGGAGAGGTGTTTTTGTTCTGGGGTGCCGGCGAGGCGGGCGCGGCGTTCGTGGAGGCCGAGTTCGATGAGTTTGGCGCTGACGCGGCGGGCGATGTCGGTGGATTGGAGGTGAGGGGAGCGGATGGCGGCGGCGGCGATGAGATTTTCTTCGACGGTGAGGAGGGGGTCGAAGGCGTCTTCGTGGGGGATGTAGCTGATGAAGGGGCAGAGGGCGTGGAGGTGGCGGTAGAGGGGGACGCCGTTGAGGAGGATGGAGCCTTCTTGGGGGTGGAGGTGGCCGGCGAGGATGCGGAGGAGGCTGCTTTTGCCGCTGCCGCTGGGGCCCATGACGCAGATCATTTCGCCGCGGCGGACGGTGAGGGAGACGCCTTCGACGGCTGGGGTGCTGCGGCCGAAGCGGTGGCTAAGGTCGAGCAGGGTTAATTCGCGGATGATGTTGCGTTCTTCTTCGATGATGCCGTCGCTGAAGCGGCAGCGGAGGTATTGGCCTTCGCCGAGGCTGATGAGGGCGCCGTCTTCGAGGGGGAGGTGGTCGCGCTCGCGGAGGCTGGTGCGGCCGACGGAGACGGGGCGGGAGGCGCGGAGGACCTCGAGGTGGCCGCATTTGGCGTCGTAGTCGCAGTGGAGGCGGAGGAGGATTTCGCTGCGGAGGCTGGGGGAGAGGATGATGTCGCCGTGGCCGAGGAGGCTGGGGTTATTGGAGACGAGGTAGTCGGTGCGGCTGGAGTTGAGGTCGAAGCGGCCGCCCATTTCGCGGGCGCGGCGGCGCAAGTCGGCTAGGGTGATTTCTGAAGTATCGGGGAAGCGGAGGCGGTGGCCGAGGGAAACGACTCTGGATTCGCCGAGGGCGAGGGGGGTGCCGTCGAGTTGGATTTCGGATTTTTTGAGGGAGCTGGCGGTGACTTGGAGGCCGAATTGGAGGAGGACGGCGGAGAGTTTGGAGCGTTCGCGTTCGACGAAGGGGCTGCCGGTGGGGCTGAGGCCGAGGTAGAGTTGGGTGGAGGAGACGCCTTTGCGGGCGTTGAGGTAGAAGATGAGGTCTTGGTAGTCGAGCACGGTGTCGCCGAGGACGACGCGTTGGCCTTCGTAGAGGCGGAGGAAGCCGCCGTGGGCGAGTTGGCGGCCGCGGGCGATGACGGGGCGGGGGCCGGTATTTTTGAGGAGGACGAGGTTATGGAAGCGGAAGACGGTGACGCCGTAGTTGGGGGCGAGGTCGTCGAGGACGAGGTCGGCGGGGGGGGCGCGGCCGAGTTCGAGGGATTCGAGCATGGCGGAAGTGGCGGCGGCGCTGGAGGCGTGGTTGTGGCCGGCGGTTTTGAGTTGACCGACGACGGCGTGGGCGACGCTGGCGGCGCCCATGCTGGTCATGAAGGCGAGGAAGGCGACGAGTTCGGTTTCTGGGGAATGGGAGCGGGTGATGAGGACGTAGAGTTGGACCGCTAACATGACCTTTTCTTCATGGGAGAGTTGGCCGGCGAGGTCGGCGGCCATGCTTTGGAGGTCTTGGGGTTGGCGGAGGGCGTCGCTGTAGAGTTCGCGGAGTTGGGCATACATGGACTCGGGGTAGTCGTGTCGCATGAAGCCGAGGCTGCTTTCGATTTCTTCTTCGGAGGCGCCGCCGTCGAGGGTGCTGAAGCCGGCGTAGACGCGGATGATGATGGGGAGGAGTTGGAGGCGGTTGGCCTTGCCGGTGAGTTTGCGGAGGAGGCGGCGGAGGTGGACGCGCGGGGAGACCTTGGGTCCGACGAGGGGTTTGGGGGCCTGGGGGGAGGCGGGAGGGGAGGGAATCATGCGGGGCGGCGGCGGGGCAAGCGGCGGGGGGCGCGGGCTTAGAAGAGGAGGTCTTCGCCGACGATTTGGACTTCGGTTTCGAGGGCGAGGCCGCGTTCGGTTTGGGCGCAGGCGCGGATGAGGCGGATGAGTTCGAGGACGTCGCTGGCGGTGGCGCCGCCGTCGTTGACGATGAAATTGCCGTGGACTTCGGAGACGCGGGCGGCGCCGACGCGGAGGTTTTTGAGGCCGAGGTCGTCGAGGAGGCGTCCGGCGGGGATGGAGGGAGGGTTTTTGAAGATGCAGCCGGCGCTGGCGGCGATGGGTTGGCTGCGGCGGCGTTTTTCCAGGCTGGCGGCCATGGTGGCATCGATTTCCTCGAGGGGGGCGGGGCGGCCTTGGAAGACGGCGGAGGCGGCGATGTGGTCGGCGAGTTCGGGCAGGCTGCGGTAGCGCCGTTCGAGTTCTGCGGGGGTGCGCTGGACCCAGCGGCCCTGGCCGTCTAACAAGGTGACGGAGAGGAGTTGGTCGAAGGTTTCCGTGCCCATGGCGCCGGCGTTCATGCGGAGGCCGCCGCCGACGCTGCCGGGGATGCCCTCCATCCATTCGAAACCGGCGAGGCCGGCGGTGCGGGCGGCGGCGGCGAGGCGTTTGAATTTGACGGCGACGCCGGCGCGGATGGTATCGCCGCAGACTTCGATGGCATCGAAGTCGCCGCCATCGGGGTGGATGACGGCGCCTTTGAGGCCGCCGTCGCGCACTAACAAGTTAGAGCCGCGGCCGATGACGCGGAAGGGGAGGCCGTGTTCGCGGCAGTGGTGGATGACCCTGGCGAGGCCATCGAAGGTGCTGGGCTGGAGCCAGAATTGGGCGGGGCCGCCGAGTTTGAGGGTGGTGTGGCGGCCCATGGGTTCGTAGAGGGAAACCGTGGTGCCGGGTTCGGCGAGGGCTTTTTCTAACTCTTCAGCGGTTTGGAGGTCGGCGGCGAGGCGGGTGCCGACTTCGTGGACGTTGCCGGCGCCGAGGGTGAGGATGAGGTCGCCTGGTTTGAGGAAATTTCCGAGGGCGAGGTGGACGGTGGCGCGGTCTGGGGTGGAGAAGACCTTGAGGCGGGGGCCTTCGTGGGCTTGGATGGCGTCGACGATGGTTTCGCCGCTGATGCCGGGGAGGGGGAGTTCGCCTGCGGGGTAGATGTCGAGGACGAAGACGGCGTCGGCCTGGGAGAAGGCCTGACCGAATTCGCGGCGGAGCAGGTGGGTACGGCTGTAGCGGTGGGGTTGGAAGACGCAGATGACGCGGCCTTGGGCGAATTGGCGGGCGGTTTGGAGGGTGGCGGCGATTTCGGTGGGGTGGTGGCCGTAGTCGTCGACGACGGTGGCGGCGGGGGTGCGGCGTTTGACTTCGAAGCGGCGGCGGGCTCCGCGGAAGCTGGCGAGGGCTGCGGCGATGCGTTCGAAGGGGACGCCCAATTCGGTGGCGAGGGCGGCGACGGCGAGGGCGTTGAGGACGTTGTGGCGTCCGGGGATATTGAGCGTTAGGCGGCCGAGGGGGGTGGCGTGGTGCAGCACGGTGAAGGCGGTGCTTTGGCCGGTGGTTTCCAAGTCGCGGGCGGCGTAGTCGTCGGAGGTTTCCCAGCCATAGCCGATGGTGCGAGGGCGGGCGGCGGCGACGGCCTGGGCGCCGGGGTCGGCGGCGCAATAGAACGTGGCGGCGGCGGTTTGGTCTAACAATTGTCCGTAGACGGCATTGATTTCGTGGATGTCGCGGTAGTGGTCGAGGTGTTCTTCTTCGACGTTGAGGAGGATGGTGTGTTGGGGGTGGTAGAGGACGAGGGTGCCGTCGCTTTCATCGCCTTCGGCGACGAAGTGGGTGCCGTCGTGGTCCCAGTGGGCATTGCAGCCTAACAGGGGAATTTCGGCGCCGACGTAGTGGCTAGGGTGGAGTCCGGCTTGGCGGAGCACGTGGGCGGCCATGGCGGAGGTGGTGGTTTTGCCGTGCATGCCGGCGACGACGATGCCTTGTTTGCGGGACAGGAGGGCGGCGAGGGCTTCGGCGCGGCGGAAGACGGGGATGCCTGCGGCGAGGGCGGCATCGAAGGCGACGTTGCGGCCGGGCTTGACGGCGGAGGAGTAGACGATGACGCCGGCGTCGGCGATGCTTTCGGCGGTGTGGGGGCAAAAGAATTCGAGGCCGGCGGCTTGGAGGCGTTCGGTTTCGATGGTGGTGCTGCGGTCGGAGCCGCTGACGGTGAAGCCGAGGTCGAGGAGGAGAGAGGCGATGCCGCTCATGCCGGAGCCGGCGACGCCGATGAGGTGGACCCGGCGGGGGCGGGCGGCCTCGGCCGTTTGGAGAAAGTCCTGGGTCATGGGGGAGGAGGCTACCGAAATGCCTGGGAGCGTCAATGGCGGGGGGCTGCGGCTTTTAGATAGGGAGGATAGCGCGGGCGAGATTGAGATAGATGAGGAGGCCGGTGGCGTCGACGATGGTGGTGATGGCGGGGGAGGCGATCACGGCGGGGTCGAGGCGGATGGCGCGAGCGCCGAGGGGGAGGAGCGCGCCGATGAGGGTTGAGGCGGTGATTTGGATGAGGAGGGCGAGGCCGACGGTTTGGGCGAAGCCGAGCATCACGGTGGGGTTGATTTGGATGCTAGGGGGGCGCAGGAAGAAAATTTGCAGGACCATGGCGGCGGCGACGATTCCGCCCATGACGAGGCCGACGCGGAGTTCTTTCCAGGCGACGCGCAGGATGGCGCTGGCGTCGAGTTCGCCGAGGGACATGGCGCGGACCACCATGGTGGCGGCCTGGCCGCCGGTGTTGCCGCCGGAGGCGACGATCATGGGGAGGTAGATGGTGAGGGCGAAGAGGCTGTTGATCTGACCTTGATAGGAATAGAGCACGGTGCCGGAGATGAGGCCGATGAACGCAAGGGAGACGATCCAGCCGATGCGGCGGCGCACTTGGTGGAAGACGGTGGTGTTGAGGTAGGTTTCGTCGGTGTTGTCGCCGCTGATGCCGGACTGCAACTCGATGTCTTCGGTGTTTTCTTCTTGTTGGATGTCGAGGGCGTCGTCGTGGGTGATGACGCCGAGGAGGCGGCCGTCTTCGTCGAGCACGGGCAGCGCTAACATGTCGTACTTCATCATCATGCGCACGGCTTTTTCCTGGTCCGAGGTGGCCAGGACGGAGCGGGTATCGTGGTCGTTGAGTTGGGCGATGTGAGTGGAGCGGCGATTGAAGGTGAGGTCGCGGAGGCGGATTTTGCCGAGGAGGAGGCCTTCTTGATCGACGACGTAGATGCGGGCGAGGAGTTCGGTTTCTTCGGCGATGGAGCGCAGGGCTTCGATGGCTTCGCGGATGGTCATGCTTTCGCGGACGGCGGCGAAGGCGGTGGTCATGCGGCCGCC
>CALQKQ020000260.1 GCA_943331195.2 Akkermansia muciniphila
ACCGCTCTGCGCTCGTGCAGCGGCGCTCCCCTCACCGGTTTTTTCCGCGACGGTTTTTGCCGCACTTGTGAGGAAGACCAGGGCTCCCACACCGTCTGCGCCGAAGTTAGCGCCAGCTTCCTCGCCTACTCCAAAGAGCGCGGCAACGACCTCAGCACGCCCCTCCCCCAATACGGCTTCCCCGGCCTCCAGCCGGGCGACCGCTGGTGCCTCTGCGCCGGCCGCTGGCTCGAAGCCGCCCAAGCGGGCTGCGCCCCACCCGTCAACCTCCTCGCCACCGCTGCCGCCGCCTTAGAAGTCGTCCCCCTAGCGCTCCTCCAAGCCCACGCCACCGCCTGAGGGTGCGGAGCTAAACCGGAACCCGCGCTCCTCGCTTTTTCCCTAACGCTTCATCAAAAAATACTCAATGCTGTCGACGAGGGCCCGCCAGGAGGCGTCGATGATGTTGCCGGAGACGCCTACGGTGGACCACTCTCGGGTGCCGTCGGTGGAGTCGATGAGGACGCGGGTGCGCGCGGCGGTGCCGCGGTGGCCGTCGATGATGCGGACTTTGTAGTCGGTGAGTTGGACTTGGGCGATCTGGGGGAAGCGGGCGATGAGGGCTTGGCGGAGGGCACCGTCGAGGGCGTTGACCGGGCCGTCGCCCTCGGCCACGGTGAGGATGGTTTCGTCGCCCTGGTGCAGTTTCACCGTGGCCAGGCAGTTTTCGTAGTCGCGCAGGGTATCGCGCCGGAAGACGCATTCGAATTCCACGTGGTCGAACAGCGGGGCCGCCTGGCCGAGGGCGCGGCGGATGAGGAGTTCGAAGGAGGCGTCGGCGGCCTCGAATTCGTAGCCTTCTTTCTCGAGGGTTTTGAGCTTGTCGAGGAGGTCGCGCACCACGGCACCGCCTTTCTCGATCGTTAGGCCCATGCCTTCGGCCTTCATGAGGATATTGCTTTGGCCGGACATGTCGCTGAGGACGATGACTTGCTGGTTGCCCACCAGGGCAGGGCTAACGTGTTCGTAGGTCCGGGCTAATTTCTGCACCGCGTGGACGTGGAGGCCGCCTTTGTGGGTGAAGGCGGCGCGGCCCACGTAGGGGGCGCGCAGGTCGGGGGTGACATTGGCGAGCTCGTCGACAAAATGGGAGACTTCGCTGAGGCGGGCGAGGTCGGGGACCACCGCGATGCCCATTTTGAGCTGGAGGTTAGGGATGATGGTGGTGAGGTTGCAATTCCCCACGCGTTCGCCGTAGCCGTTGATGGTGCCCTGGACTTGGACCGCGCCGGCGCGGATCGCGGCGAGGGCATTGGCCACGCCCGTGCCGCCGTCGTTGTGGGTGTGAATGCCGACGCCGCAGCCCAGGTGGGCCACAGCGGCGGCGGTGACCTCGGCGATGAAGTCGGGGAGGGCGCCGCCGTTGGTTTCGCAGAGCACGATGAGATCGGCCCCGGCGTCGCGGGCCGCCTTGATCGTGGCCAAGGAGTAGTCAGGATCTTCGCGATAGCTGTCGAAGAAGTGTTCGGCGTCATAGAACACCTCGCGGCCGTGGGCTTTGAGATAGCGCACCGTGTCGGCGATCATGGCGAGGTTTTCCTCCAAGCTGACGCGGAAGACCTCGGTGACGTGGAGCGGCCAGGTTTTGCCCACGATGGTGATCACGGGGGTCTGGGCTTCGAGGAGGAGGCGGACTTGGGCGTCGTCTTCGACTTTGCTATGGCCGCGGCGAGTCATGCCGAAAGCGCAGAGCTTGGCGTGTTTCCAAGTGCGCTGGGCGGCCTCGGCGAAGAACTCCACGTCGCGCGGATTGGAGCCGGGCCAGCCGCCCTCAATGTAATCAATCCCAAAGCTGTCGAGCTTTTCGGCCACGCGCAATTTGTCGGCGACGGTAAAACTGATGCCGGTGCCCTGGGTGCCATCGCGCAGGGTGGTGTCGTAGAGGGTGACTGCTTTCATTTTGGGGAAGTCATCAGGACAGGAAGCGCGCCGCTTTGCAATGGCATCGTGGGAGGCGCGAGGCGGCGCGGCAGAAAAGAGTGCCCGACCCGACCGGGCCGCTGGCGGGTCCAGGCTGGCTCGGAAACGCAAAGTTAGGCGGCGATCCGAGCGCGGCGCGGGCAGCGGCGTCCCCTCGGCGCCAGGGCGCGGCGGGGGCCGCTATTGGCTGACGCGCATCGGCATGAGCACGTAGAGGAAGGGGGTATTGATTTTGATCACCCCGGGGCTAACTTCATCAATCAGGTCCAAGTAGATCTCGTCGGCATCTAAATTGCGGAAAGGGGCCACGAGATACTCGGGGTTGAAAGCGATGGCCATGTCGGGGCCGCTATACTTGACGGCGATGGATTCGCGGGCCTCGCCGATGTCGGCGCTGTTCGCGGTGATCTCGATGTTGTCCTTGGAGAAGTGGAGTTTGACGGAGTTGCTCTTGTCTTGGGCGAGGAGGGAAACCCGCTGGGCGGCGGCGAGGAAGGCTTCGCGCTCCAAGGTGACCCGCTCCTTGGCAGCACCGGGTATGACTTGGCGAAAATTAGGATAGTTCCCCTCGATCAATTTACTGACGAGGAGATTTTGGTTGAGCTCGAAGGCAATTTGGCGGGCACCGATGCGCAGGCGCAACTCGCCGGCGTCGTCCCGGAGGAGGCGCTGCAATTCATTGACCGCTTTGGTCGGGACGATCACGGAAATCTCGTGGCTCTCGGGGAATTCCACATCCACATCGGTCATGGCGAGGCGGCGGCCGTCCGTGGCCACTAAGGTCATCTTGCCTTCTTTGAATTGGCAGAAGATCCCGTTGAGGACGTAGCGGGTCTCGTCCGTGGAAATGGCGTAAGCGGTTTTCTTGAGGGCATCCCGCAGGGTTTTTTGGCTCAGCTTGTATTCCTTGACGTCGTCGAAGCGGGGCGGCGGCGGGAAGTCATCGGAGGCTAGGCCGAGGATTTTGAAAAAGCTGTTGCCGCACTTGATGGAGGCGGTGTGCTCTTCGGAGACGGTGACTTCGACTTCGCTAGCGGGGAGCTCTTTGACAATCGAGGCCAGGCGCCGCACCGGCAGGGTGATGGCCCCGGGCTCGATGATTTGCAGGCCCACCTCGTCGCCCTCGGTCGCCGCGATGCGGCTGCTCACCACGATGTCGAGGTCGGTGGTGGTGAAGCGAATCTCATGTCGGTCCGCTTCGATCAGCACGTTGCCCAGGATCGGCAAGGGGGCGCGGCTGCTCACCACGCTTTGCACCTGCTGCAATCCTTCCAAAAACTTCTCTTTGCTGATGCGGAACTTCATAAAGTAGGGGGAAAAAGTACGGGGAAAATCTAAAACGTGACTAAAGGGCAGCGGCGTCCAAGCGCCAGCGATTTTTTCCCCCGGGCCCGGGGCCCTCACCCGCCAAAAAGAAACCCGGCCGCGAGGGGCGCGACCGGGTTTCACGAAAAATGCCCCGAGCTCAGCTCAGCGCCCGCCACGGCCAGCACCGCCGGGAGGACCGCCGCCCCAGGGAGGGCCGCCGCGCCAGCCGCCGCCGCCGCGCTGATTGACCTGTTCCAGCGCCTCCGCAGAAAGGCCGCTGCTCGGCAACCAGGCCTCATAGCCCGCCTCATCGGTGCGCCGATAGTCCCGCGCCACGTCTATCAAAGTCGTCTCCCGCACCTTCGGATCCGCAATGCTGCTCGTCCAAGCAATCGCACTGGCGGGATCGTCCCGGCTGATCGAACTCGCCAGCGCCGACGCCGAGGCGTCGCGGTTCGCTCCCACGGGCATTTGGTTGACATACTTGCTGGCGGCTTCGGAGTCGCTCCGCGTCCAGGCTTGGATGCTCTCGCGGTAAGCCACCGGCTGGTTGGCCCCGCTCAGGCTTTCGGCAAATTTCAAGCCTTCCTGAGGGTCCTTGTTGGCTAGGCGGCTGGTGACGTCCCCAATGGCTCCTCCGGCCCAGGACTCGCTGGCGTATTGCTTGACGTAATCGGCCGCCTTCGTCAGGTCCGTGCGCGCCAGCTGGCTAGCAACCGATTGCATCGCGCCCTTCTTCATGTCGGGGTCGGTCAGGCTGGAAGCCCAGGCAGCGGCGCCTTCGATGCCGCCTTTGATTTTCTCTTGGGCGATGGTTTCAGCGGAGCGGGTGCGGTCTTCGGCTTTCTCTTGCTTAGCGGCGAAGGCCACGGCGGCGGCGACGTCGGATTTGGCGAGGCCGCCGATGATGGCCTGGGTGTAGAATTCCTTGCCGGGCAGTTCTTTTTGCTCGGCGAGCCACGCTTGGGCGGCGACTGGGTCCTTGCTGGCAAGGCCCGCGAGGATGATCGGCTTGCCCATCATGGCCATGCGGCCGTCCTGCTTGTCGAGCTCGGCGAAGGCATTTTTCGAATCCACCGTGCCCCATTGGTAGGCGAGCAGGGGCATGTAGCGCATCATTTCGAAGCCAGAAATGCTCTCGCGCAGCGTGGCCAAACTTGCGGCGGCGTTGTCGGGCGTCATTTCTTCTAACAACCGCGCAAAAAGCATCGTGCTCTTGACGGGGTCGGTCTCCTTGAGGGCCTCCGACATCGCTTGGCGCATCCGGTCGGGGGTCAAGGGCTTGCCGGAGCCCAATTCATAGCGGCTGAGGAAGTCGGCGATGGAGGCGTCCCGGGAAACCGCAGTGCTCTTCAAGGTGCCGGCGCGCTCGGCGGCGGTGAGGTTGCCACCGACCACGGTGCGGGCGGGGCCGCCGACGGAAGCGCTGGCATCGCCCTTCTTCAAGGTGGTGCCAGCGTAGAAGGTGCCCGCCGCAACGGCGAGCCAGGAGAGGTGGAGCAGGGCAGGTTTCATAGAGTGAGCTAGGGCGGCGGGTTGTAGAGAAAGGGGCGGGAAGCGCTAGCAGAGCACGGGCAGCGGCATGGCCGGGGGGGCGGTCGCACCTGACTCCACCGGCTCAACCCGGCAAATGAAGGGGCCGGAAAACCCGGACGCTCGTTTGTTCAGAACTCCGCCGCGGGCCTCTCGTTCAAAAAAGATTTGCCCCACCCCTGGGCCGGACGCTCCGCTTTTTGCTTTTTAGCGCTTTTTTCGGAAGATGGCCACGTGGCGGTCGACCGATTTCCCGGGGGTGTCGAGCCGCCGACTGTCGGGGTTGTCCGCGCTGATCACCAACTCGGCCCCGGCGCGCTCTAAGGCTTCCAGGGCCAAGGCGTGCTCCCGGTCAAAATACGAAGTGATCACGAGCAGGCCATCGTCCTTTAATTTGTCCAGCCCCTGCTCAAAAATGCGCTGCCACACCGGCTGGTCGTTCCAATAATTCTGATGTCGCAAAAAGGTGACGTCGAAGTCGCGCCCCAATTCGCGATGCCTGCCCAGCTGGGCGCAATTTTCCGTGAGAAACTCAAATTGGTCGCGGCTCCGCCCCGCCGCGCGGGCCCGCGCCGCCGCTTCTCCTAACTCGCGGTCGCGAATGTCCGCTCCCACCAGGCGAACATCTTGGTCCGTCCCCGCGAAATCGCGGAAGACCTCCACGAGGGTGCTAGCCTCCCGGCAGGTGCCGCAGGCCAAATCGAGAATTTGCAGCGGACCTTCCGGCTCCCCCGCCGGCCAAGGCAAGCCCGACTCGCGGAGAGCCTGGCGCAGCGCGCGGTCTAGGGCCGCGTTTTC
>CALQKQ020000261.1 GCA_943331195.2 Akkermansia muciniphila
ATGAGGATGGAAGCCGGGGCGTCCCCCGGGACCTTTCGGCTCGGGCTGCGGGAGCAGCGCCAGCACCGGAGTGAAGATCTCCCAGTCCATGATGTTGTTGAGATTGATGAGAGGATCGCCCATCGCATCAATCTTGGCCAGACGGTCTACCGAATCGAATAATCCATTTTCGGCTGGTTTAAGGTAGGCTTTTTTCCAGTTCATGACCTCGTCATAGAGCATTTATCAGTCCACAGACCATTAATATTGAATACTTTACGGGTATTTAGAAGTCCCCTATACTCAAAACGGCCTCATCGCCGCCCACCAATTTGTCGACTCTCTCGCGAACCTGCCGGATTCCACCGCCTCCCGGACCTGGCGGCGCCTCATCGCCGCGCGCTTCGGCCTCGCCACAGCTCAGTCTCCCACCGGTTTCCTCATGCGCCGCCTCCTCGCCGCTTCATGGGCACCCCAGTCCACCATCTGCAATCGCATCGGCGTGCTCGCCGGGGGCAGCGTCGCGCTCCTGCTGCAGGCCGCCGCCACCAAGTGACCTCAAGCCAAACAACCCACCGCCTCCGTTGCCGAGGCCTTAGTCCCTGAGCACGGCGCATTTCTTCGCAACACGCGAGGCCGACCGCTCTGCTGCGCTTCACCACCACTCCGCCACCCCCAGACTCAGTCCTGCCACCCCTTGGCCCAAGCCGGTCGACCATTCTTGATCGCAAACGCCAACACCTTGTCATCCAGCGACCCATTGCTGACATTAAAAAGCTCCACCGTGGCTGGGCCATGGTTGGCCCGCGATTTGATGATGATTTGTTGGTTGTTATTCACTAACTTGTATTTCTCAACAAAAGGCATCGCCGGCCGCAAACTGCAGATCGTGCGCCCCTGTAAAATCAAGCGCACCCGCCCCTGCTCCACCGACACCTGCGGTGCCTCCGCCGGACCACTCGGCGCCGGCCGGTTCCACCCCCCATAAAAATTCGCCAGGGTTTCCACCGAAGGCATGGAGGGATAATACTCCCCCCGCGGCCCCACAAAACCCGAAGGCGTACGCTTTAAATAAACCGGCACCACCCCCCCCTGGGCCGAAGGCACCCGCACCACCATCACATCCTCCTGGGCGCGGTAGTCAGGCTGCGGAGGCGCATACTGCGGAGGAGCATAGGCCGCCCCAGGATGGGTGTCGCCGCGCCGCGCCGCCGACTTGGCCGCCGCGACCGCCAAGGCCCCAATCACCGCCCCAGCAATCGCCTTCTCCGTCCCGCTCATGTGATGCTCGCCGCCATGCTGGTCGCGCTCCTCATACCCATAGTACTTCTCCGCAGGAGCCGCCGTCAGCCCTCCCAAAGTGAGCGAAACGACCACGGCCCGAAAGACAAAACAGGATTTCATAACTTGAAAATATAAAAAGTATTTATAGACCTCAGAAGGAGATTTCCTTCCACTCCAAAGCCTCATCATGGTTGCGGTCGAGCGTGTGAAAAACCCCTTCCATTTCCCGGTACCGCGCGCTGCCCTTCGGCGCGGCAAACTCTTTCCGCTCCAGGCTGCCGCTGCCATCGCGATCAAGCTTGCGGAAAAGCGCCGCCGACGTCCCCGCCGTCTCCTTCACCGTCCACTCCGCCGCGCTGACCGACCCATTGCCGTCCTGGTCGAGCAAACAAAAAGACTCCTCCCCTAAATGCGAGGAAAACTCCGGCACCGTCACCTTCCCGTCTCGGTCAGAGTCTAGGGTGCGAAATACCTTGCGGCCGTGGTCCGTGGCGCAAGAACTAAGAACGGTGCCGAGCGCTATGGAATAAATAAGCAATTTCATGTTTTTAAATCTGAGAGACGGTGACCACCTCAAAATTGACTCACCCGATCCACCCGGAGAATCCACCCGGCTTCCCCCGCATCCAAGCGATACTGGATCTGCCGCGTCGCCCCCCCTCCGTCAACCTTGAACCGGCGCATCAGGCGATTCTCCACCACGGCAAATTCATCGTGGCCCGTATAACCAGCCGAGGCCTTCGCGTCGTCCCCAAGGTCCGGGAAAGTCACCTGGCTCAGCGACTTATTTTTATTGGCCGCATAGCCAATCACCGAACCATAGGAACCACTGCCAGCACTCTGCGTGTACACATAAATTTCCGGTGAGCCGTCCCCATTGAGATCGGCCACCTCCGCTCCCATCACGCTGCCATCCACCTCCGCCACCACCGCCTCATTCTTCCCCGAAAGCCCCGAGGGCACCACCGTCACCTGGTTGACCGAACCCTTGTTCGGACAAGACACCTTAAACCCTATCCCCTGCAGCGATAGCTCCTTGGCATAGCCTCCAGCTGCCCCGTGCGGCGCCCCAGTCTTCGTGACCCTGCCGCTCTGCGCCGCTTTGGCGGACTTGCCTGATTTGCTCGCCGATGCGCTCTTCCCTGGCTTCTCCTGCTTGGTCGGCTTGTCCACCGCCCCAGCTGGAGCCAACGCCATCAGACTGGCCACGCCTACCAAAACGCCGCACGATAAAATCAAGTTCATGAGAATAGAATCGTTTTAAATCAACAAAGCAAATCGCCGCATCAGCCCGCCCGCAGACCGCTAGACGGATTCCGCCCGCCGGCGGCGCCATCCCAAGGCACCCAGCGCCCCAAGCCCCAGCAGCACCGCAGAGGGCTCGGGCACCACCGTCAACGTAACAAATTTGCTTCCCGCCGTCTGCGCCGCCGGATCGTTGTAGTTGATGGTGTAGGAGTTCAGCCCCAGCGCGAACTCCGCGCCATCGATCAGGCCCTTAAAATAGCCCATCCCATCCTGACCAATCGGATACTCAATCAAATCAAAGCGAGTGCCCGGGGCCAGCGCCGCATCTCTCCATAAGGCCAGGTCAAGCACCGTCAACCCCGAGCTATTCAGCGCAATGCTGCCGCGGCTATCTTCGCGGTTAATCACCAAATGGTCGTTGCGCAGCGCCACCGCATCCAAACGCATCGATAGCGAGCCCTGCGAACCAAAAACCACATCGTTGGTGGTGGTCAAGGTATTCCGCGACCCTTGCCCAATCTCCCTGTCAAAAACGAGACTCGCATCGACATCCAGTTCCCCTCTCCCACCAATGACGGCACTTCCCGAGGCCGTCAGCACCGCATTCTCCCTCACCGTGAATACCCCAGCATTCGTCACCAAGGCCCCCGTCACGATCTTCATCGTGGCATCCGCCCGCAATTCAATCGACCCCACCGAGTCGGTGCTGAGAATCGACCGGCTATCAAGATAAGTGTCCGAACTGCTCGTCAACTCCAGCATGGCATCTTCCTCCACCCGCACCGCGCCCTGCGCCGTCCCCGAAAACGGGAAAAGCAACCCGCGCGTCACCGTCGTCACGCCTTCCCCCTTCAGCGTCAACACCGCACCCGCCGTGTCGGAGACATCTAAAAAGGCCGTCTTGATCCCCGTGCCCCCCGGCGAGTTGATCGTCACCGTGGACGCCCCATGCGCCTCCACCGAATTCGTCCCGTGATCAACCTCGGCCAGGGCCCCCGAACCGATGTTCACCGTGGCATTGGTCAATTCCAATCGATGGCGCAGATTCAGGCTGCCCCCGTTCCCCAGGGTCAGGGTGCTGTCTTGTATCGAGAGGATGTCGGTGTCTAATTTGGCCCCGTAACTCACAAAGCCCCCAATCTGCAGGGTGGATCCATTGCGAAACACCATGCGGCTGTCCTTGGCATCGTCCACCACCGAATCACTGCCCCAAACCAACGCCGAATGATCCAACAAGAGCGAGGCCCCATTCTCAAAAATCGCCTGGTTAGCGTATTTATCAAAGTAGAGCTTATCATTTAGCACCGTGGACCCCAAGTCCCCACTATTTTTGATCCGAAGCGTCGCTCCCCCGCTCGCCGTCAACGTGGTTTGCGAACCCATCCGGCCTTGCCAATCCACTATCTGCGAGCTGCCCGTGACCGCAAAAGTAAGGGGTGAAGGAGCATAAAACAACGGCTGATAGGACCCCGCTTGCAAGGTGGCATCATGCAAGGTCAGATGCGACGTCTCCCCATTCTGCGGCTGCAAGCCAAGCTGCACGTTGCCCAACTGGAGATCGACCCTGGTAAGGGTGAAATCCCTCACGATCAATTGCCGGTAATCATTCACCGGAATCGTAAACTCATCTGTGGCCTGCCAGCTCGCTCCCACCCGACCCACCACATCGGAGGTCATGCTCAGGCGCGTGTAAACCGACTTCAACGTGCTTGAACTGAACGTCAAACTCTGGTCCACTTTAAAAGTATCCCCCTCATTCGTATACAGATCGACGCCGTCGTAATACTTGGTCTGCGGTGCCTCCGGCGGATTCAAGTTTGGATACACCGCCGACAAGGCATTCATCAGCATCGACTGCGCCGTCATCGAATGCGTGTTTTGCGCGGAGACCGTGGCCACCATCGAAGGAAGAACGGCGAGAAGCAGGAGACGGGTAGGTTTCATAAAATAAAAAGCGCAGCAGTTAAAGATGGGGCCCCCACCGGGGGAATCAGCCAGCCGCCACCGCAGTCCATCTCCTCCGGTTTCCCCCAGAGTCCCCCAGACCGCTCGCCAGCAAGCTTTCCACTTTTGACTCTTACGCATAGCCGAGGCGGACGGCAAGCCGCTTGCCCAACAACCCTAGATGCGGCACGATTTGATCCATGCAAGTCCCCGATCTTTATCCCCTCTACCGCCTGCAATTACGCCAAACCATGAAATCCCAAGGCCTCAGCTATGCCGAAATGGGGCGCCGCATCGGCCTCTCCGAATCCGGCGTCAAGAAAGTCTTCGCCGCCAAAGATATCTCCCTCGCCCGCCTCGCCCAACTCTGCGCCGCCCTCGATCTTCCCTTGGCCGAACTCATCGCCGCCGGAAATGACGCCATCCCCGATCCCCTCGAACTTTCCCCCGAAGCCGAAGCCTACTTCCTCAAGGATCGCGCCACCTTCCACCTCTTTTTCCTCCTCCTCACCGAACCCAAATCCTTCCGCGACATCGCCCGCGAACAAAACCTGCCCCCCGACCAAGCCCAGCGCTCCCTAATCCAACTCGAAAAAATGAAGCTGATCGACCGCCTTCCCGGCGACCGCGTCGTCCTGCGGGTCCGCCCCGCCCTCTTCAAAGGAGGCGGCCCTCTCATCAACCGCCTGGTGCGCGAATGGTCCCTCGATCTCGTCAGCGAAATGCTCCCGCTCGACGGCCAACATCGCCTCGGCGACGTCAGGATCATTCGCCTCCTCTACCTCCTCCCGCAAAGCCAACGCGACTTGCAGGCGGCCTTGGAGGAAATCGCGCGCGAGTTCACCGCCCGCTCCTTCCGCGAGCGCAAGGTGCACGGCAAAAAAACCGCCCCCACCCGACTCCTCGCCCTGGGCCGCCCCGGGCATTTTGTCCACTTTCGCTAGAGAAAATCCGCGATTCCCCGCTCAAGAAGGCAGATCGTCCTGAGCCCGCGCCCGCGGCGGCAAGATCGCGCAGGCACCCTTGCAACCAAAAAGCCGACTGAGCAGCAGCCGATTCCGGCTGATCCATTGATAAAAGACTTCCGCCACTTGGATCACCCCGGGAATCCACAGCACCAGGGCCACCGGCACCA
>CALQKQ020000262.1 GCA_943331195.2 Akkermansia muciniphila
AATGTCACGGGCAGCGCGGCCAGTTTTACGGGTGTGCTGGCTGGGCAGGTGACGGGGACGCAGGGGGCCACGGTGATCTCGGATGCTACGGTGACGGGCAAGCTGCTGACGGGGTATTCTTCTTTGGCTGGTATCATTTCAACGTCGGACAGCATTCTGACGGCGATCAAGCAGCTCAATGGCAACGACGGCCTCAAGGCTGACTTGGCTTCGCCGACGTTTTCGGGCACGGTGCAGTTGGCGGCGGGGACGACTGCGGCGGCGCCGCTGCGGTTGAGCAGCGGCAGCAATCTGACGTCGCCCGTGCTGGGGGCGATTGAGTTTGACGGCACGAGCCTTTATGTGACGACAAATGCGGCTAGCCCCACGCGGAAAACCCTAGCTTTCAGCGATACCAGTCTGGCGGCCCTGCCGGTCACTAGCTTAACGACTAGTCCAACAAAGCCGGTGGTGGCGTGGGGTTCGACCACCAATGGGCAGATTGCGGTCCCGGCGCTGAGCAATGTGGCTCAGGTGGCGGCAGGCGACGGCCACAGCTTAGCGCTGTTGGGCACAGGCACGGTGGTGAGTTGGGGCGACGGAACTGCGGTGCCGACGGACCTGACGGGAGTCACGGCAGTGGCGGCGGGGACGTCCCATGATCTGGCGCGCCTGAGCAACGGCACGGTGCGGGCTTGGGGCGATAATAGCTACGGACAAACGAGCGTCCCAGGTGATATCACTACGGCCACGGCGGTGGCGGCGGGAGAGAAGCACAGCCTAGCCCTTTTGGCGAATGGCAGCGTGCGGGCCTGGGGTGATGCCACCTTTGGTCAGACTACCTTGCCTGCGGCGCTCACGGGGGCGACGATCACGGCGATCGCGGTGGGATATGATCACAGCCTAGCGCTGAAGAGCGACGGCACGGTGGTGGCCTGGGGTCGCAACGATAGCGGGCAAGCCACTGTTCCGGTGGGCCTGACTGGGGTTATCGCCGTCGCGGCGGGAAGCCACCACAGCTTGGCGCTAAAGAGCGATGGCACGGTGCGCGCTTGGGGCTTGAATAACGGTTTGCAATGCGACGTGCCGGCTGGTCTCAGCGGGGTGACGAAGATCGCGGGCGGCTATATTTTCAGCATGGCCCTGAAGAGCGATGGCAGCTGGGTGTTCTGGGGTGACGGCACTGAGGGGACGACCACGGCGCCGGCGTCTGCCACTGCAGTGACGCAGATTGCGGCCGGGAGCTATCACGTTCTGGCGTTGCGGGCTAGCGTGATTCCGGCAGAGCTGGCACGGCTGGACGGGGACAATGTCTTTGCGGGGCGGGTCGGCATTGGGCGCACTCCAGCGGTCAATGCGCTAGAGGTCGAAGGGAGGGCCAGCAATACCATGGCTACTGGCTGGCTTTCCAATTCTGACCGGCGCATCAAAACGGACATTGCGCCCATTGTTGGGGCGCTCGACAAATTGGCGCAGGTGCGGCTGGTGGACTTCCGCTACACGGCGGACTATTTGGCGAAGCATCCGGTGATTGAAGATCGGCGCTATCCGAACGTGATTGCCCAGGAATTTGCCGAAGTGTTTCCGGACCAGGTACAAGCGAGCGGGGAGCTGATGGCGGATGGTTCGCCGATCCTGCAGGTCGACACCTATCCGCTGACGATTTACACGGCGGCGGCGGTGCAGGAATTGCAGCGGTCCCAGCAGCGCTTGCTGGAGGAGAATGGGCGGCTCAAGGAGCGCTTGGAGGAGCAGGAGCAGCGTCTTTTGCGCCTGGAGGCAGCTTTAGCTAAATAACGACCATGTCGCTTCGCTTGTCATTTCTAGCCGCCTGCGGGCTGGGCCTCAGCGCCAGCTTGGCGCACGCGGCTAGTTACACTCAGGAAATGTCGACGATGGACGGCGGCGGTCTGGCGACGAGCAGCGCCAAGTATTCCCTCCATGGGAGCATGAGTGCTGGAGGCGCGGTGGTTTCGGCCAAATACAAGGCGCGGGGCGGTTTTGCGGGGCAGTTGAGCGAGGTGCTGGGTCTGACCCTTACTGCTGCGCCGTCGGCCCCGCTTCTGGAGCGCGGCACGAGCCAACTGGGAGCGTTTCTCACCCTTGATGATGACAGCCGGTTGGTTCCGGGGCTGAGCAGCTTGGTGTGGATGGTGACGAGCGGCCCCCTGGTGAGCATCAGCGCCGGGGGCTTGGTGAGTGCGGGCTCTGTCTATCAAAACACGCCAGGGACGGTAGAGGGAACCTACTTGGGTTTTTCGGATGGCCTGGAGATCACGGTGGTGAATACGGGCTTGGACGACTTTGGCGGGTACGCGGAGGACGGCTTGCCCGATGCTTGGCAGGTGGGTTATTTTGGAGAAAGCGGTCTGCCGGCGCTGGCTAATTTGAGCGGGGATGGCGATGGCGATTCGCTGACGAATCTTCAAGAATTCGCTTTTGGGACCAGTCCTTTGGTGAACTCTAGCGCGGCGGTCGATTGGCTGGGCAGCAGCCTTTTAGCGAGGGGGACGCCGCGGGTTTTCACGAGCACGGCTCCGGGCAGTTTTACCTTTCGGGCGGTATTTTCCCGCCGCCTGGGCTATGTGGCGGCGCGCCTGAAATACACCGTGGAGTTCAGCGCTAATTTGAGCACTTGGCAGGCATCGACGGCTACCCCTGCGGTGCTGGCTAGCGATGGCGAGTTCCAAGTGGTTTCGGTGCCCTATCCTTTCGCGGTGGGCAACCGCAAGGCGACCTATTTCCGGGTCAGAGTCGAACTTCTCCCCTGAGCCATCCTTTCATGTCGCACACCTCTTCTCGTTTCCTGATAGCTTGGCCCCTGGCGGGGGCCCTGGCGCTTTGTGGCGCGGGGTCAGCGGTGGGGGCGATTATTCATACCGATCCGCTCGACGACATCGCCATTCCGGCCAACTTTGAAGGTGTGAACCTGGATGTGAATGGGGACGGAACGTGGGACCTCAATTTCTTTTTTGGCGGCCTGGGGGTGGCCAACAACGACAGCCTGCGGCCGGTGGCGACGGCGAGTTCCTCAAACATTCGCCTGCTTTCTTTGGGCAGTGAGGTCAAAACCACCTCGTTGTTCACGGATGGCTATGGGGTTTCCGGTGCCGAGGACAACAGCGGACACCTGGGGCCGGGCACGTCCCAGTTTGGCGACGGCGCGGTTGGTTACATGGGCTTCAAGCTTGATCGGCCTTCGAGTACCCCGGTTTACGGTTGGATGCAGGTCGTCCTAACGCGCAACGGGAGCGGTGGCGTGATTAAAGATTGGGCCATCGATGACACCGGTGCCCCCATCATCAGCGGCTTTGTGGGCTTCGCCGATGCCGCTCCGCTGACGACGTATTCCGATGTGACTGCCGATCTTTCCTCCAGCGCCTTGGCGGGCAACGTCCAGCTGGATTCGGACGCGGTGATCAACTATGCGGATTCGGGCACGACGCCAGGCACCTTTTCCGGCAGCCTGGTGGGCTCCGGGACGCTCAACCTCACCGGCGGTGGCGACTTGACTCTGACCGGCACCAACCCCTTCAGTGGCACCATCGCGGTGGGCGACGGCAGCAACCTCACTATCAACAGCAACCAAAACCTCGGCAGCGCCTCCCTGGTGCTTAACGACGGGGCGGCCTTGGTCTTTGCCTCTGACGATTCAAACGACAACGGGCTCAACACCTTCCGCAACGACATCACGGTCGGTACCACTGGGAACACGGTTTTGGATAATGACGGCACCGGGGAAGTCAACCTCAGCGGGGCCCTCGGCGGCGGTGACGCCACCAGCGTCATCACCAAAACCGGCGCCGGGGTCATGACCCTCAGTGGGGATACCCCCAATACGTTTCAGGGGACCATCGAAATCACGGAAGGCGAGTTGCAGCTCGCCAAATCCGGCGGGGCCAACGCCATCGAAGGCGACCTCACCATCAGCGGGGGCACCCTCAACGTGGCCGGGAGCAACCAGATTGCCGACGACGCCGATCTGACGCTGGCGCCGGGCGGGGCCATGATTTTCACGGGGAGCGGGATGACGGAAACGATTGGGACCCTGACGAATGATGGGGGCACGTTTAACACGGGGGCTAACGCCTTGACTGGCAGCGGGAGCTCGATTTATTTTTCGGGAACTAGCGTCAATACGGTAGCCAATGGCGGTTTGCTGGCCGATGCGCACTTTGGGATTTCTGGGGGGACGAATACGGTGGAAGGCGGGGCTAGCGGCGGGGTTCTCAAGGTGCTCAGCGGCGGCCTGGGCTTGCAGCTATCCAATGGCGCTACCTTGACCTTGAACTCGAACAGTGCGGTGCCCGGCAAGCTGTTGTTGCAGGGCAACGTGAGCGTCACGGGAGACGCGACGGCGACCATCGCGAGCGGACTTTCCTTAGGAAATAAAGGAGTTATTGATCTGGATGGCGGCACGCGGACCTTGGCGGTGGGCAATGGCGCGGCGGCGATTGACTTGGTGATTTCGGCGTCGATCGCTAATGGCGGGTTGTTGAAAAGCGGGGATGGGACCCTGCAGTTGAGTGCGGCGAACCCTTATGCTGGCAGCACGGCGATCAGCGGGGGGGTTATGGAGTTGCAGGGAGCTTCGGCTTCGTTGAGCGGGACGAGCAGTATTTCGATTGATGGGGGGACGCTGCTTTTGAATGGGACGGGAGGGAACGCGGTCAACGATGCGGCGGCGATCACCCTGGGTGGGGTTTCCACGGCGGCGAGCGTGCTGCAGATGAGTGGGGCGGTGACGGAAACGTTAGGAACGGTGACGCTTTCAGGGACTGTGGGGCTGCACGTGATCGACTTTGGATTGGGCAGCGGGGTCTTGACGCTGGATCTCTTGCAGAGCACGGCGACGGGGGTTTCGTTGCAGGTGTGGAATTGGAATGGCAGGGCGAACGTTGGGGGAGGGACGGACCGCTTGATCATCTCGGGCGGCTTTGGGAGCAACCTAACACTTTCAGACATTACTTTTTTCAGCGACAGCGGCAGCAGTTCGCTGGGGAGCGCCAGGTGGGTCAGCGGGAGTGCTGGGGAATTGGTGGCGGTGCCTGAGGCGGGGAGCTTGGCGGCGGTGTTGGCCTTGTTGGGACCGCTGGCGTGGCGGGAGCGGCGCCAGTGGGCGCGCTGTCGGGAGGCGCGCGAGGCGCGGTGAGGGGGGTGGAACTGGGGAGGAGGGGGTTAGTCGGACGAGAGGTCGAGGGGTTCGGGAAAGGCTGAGGGGAGGGGGGCGGTGGGAGCGGTTTGGGGGGCGAGGGAGGCGAGGACGATGCGGAAGCCGGAGAAATTGTCGGATTGGTCGGGGGGGAGGGCCTGGCGGAATTGGGTGGCTAAGGCTTGCTCATCGGTGGCGGGGGTGTTCCAGGCGCCGCCGCGGAGCACGGCGAAGTCGGGGCGCTCGGGGGGGGTATCGCCGCCGTAGTCGTCGTTGACGAATTCGCGGGCGTTACCTGACAAGTCGAGGAGGCCGATGCCATTGGGGGCGAAGCGGCCGACGGGGGCGGTGAAGGGCACGCCGTCGTCGTAGCCGAGGGCTTCGAGGGCTTTGATGGCGGGGGGTTTGAG